>DATIBJ010000205.1:0-14532 GCA_035457565.1 Pyrinomonadaceae bacterium
CGTCGCCGAGAATTTATTGCGTGTGTGCAAGCTGCGCAGAAAGCGAGGCGCAAAAAGCAACGCTCCGTAGTTGTGCACGTTGGGATTCCCGAGGTAAGCAGCAATCGAATTTCTTCCGTGTTCCGCGTAAATTCGGCTTAACTTTTCAGCGACTTCGTCGAACGCCTCATTCCACGTGATGCGTTGCCAACCAGTAGAAGTTCGCCGGACCGGATGTCGAAGGCGATCGTTGTCGAAGTGGATGTCTTGTAGGGCGACGGCCTTCGGGCAGATGTAACCACGGCTGAAAGGATCGTCTTTGTCGCCGCGGATGTTCAGATGCTGATCTGCTTCGACAGTGATTTCGATGCCACAGATCGCCTCGCACAAATTGCAGTTGCGATAATGAGGAGCGGTATTGGGCATGACCCTTGGGAAGTCTCCGTTTTCTTCGATGGGCTTGGAGATTATACACATGAGCTCCTGTTTAAATTTACGCAGATTCGGTTGCCGCGGCGAACATGAACTTCAAGGTTTCAGATTCAACGCGCCGAGCGAACAGTGAGGTGCAACGGTGGGCCGCCATTTGTAGGGGTGGCCCTCCGTGGCCACCCTCCGATGCGTCAAAGATCTGTCGGGATTCAATTTCATTTCGCAGAACCTAGAGCCACCTCTAGAATCTTAATAAAGGAATCCGGTATATGGATAAAACTGCGGATACGTAACATAACCTTCGCGCACTGGGTTCATTGCGATGTATTCCAGATTTTCTTGGAGGTCGAAATCGTTTCGGATAACGTGGTCCCAGAGACCACCCTGCCAAAGATGTTTTTTGAGGAACTGGTCGGGCTTTACCTTTGGCCAGTTCTTTAATTCCACAACTTCTGGTCTCAGGCTAGCGCGCCAATCCATCAGTGCGGTAATCAAGGGCCGCGACTCCTTTACACTTGCCTTCGTCACAAAGGTTGAAGGTAAAATCACTTTTCTGCTATCCACAATTTCGCGGCTCCGTTTCCAATATCAATGTGAGAATTTGAAAAAGCGCGGCTATGATACCTTGTTGTAGTCTCGAAATAGATTTTAGGGGTGGCCTTCTGGCCACCTCGCGCGTTCACGTTCCAACAATCAATTCGCACAGAGGGGGCGGCCACGGAGGGCCGCCCCTACAATTCAGGTCCATGTCGATCGAAACATCACCGATAATCCAACCAATCTCAACTGCAGCGCAACGTGTTGCCTTGCGGTGTTCTGGCCTGGTGAAGCGTTTTACTGATGTAACCGCAGTCAACGGTCTTGATCTCGAAGTCTTCGCGGGTGAGTGTTTCGGGCTGCTGGGTCCAAATGGCGCCGGTAAGACAACTACCGTCGAAATACTCGAAGGTCTCACACCCGCGGACGAAGGTACGGTTGAGGTGTTGGGTCAGCATTGGAGCTCAGCCAAAGATTCGACGGACGGCAGTCATCGGCGCGCAAGTGACGACCGTTCACTCCGCGAACGTATTGGTGTGCAGTTGCAGGAGACGCAACTCGCTGAGAAGGTCACAGTGGTTGAGACGCTGCGGCTCTTCCGCAGTTTCTACAAACGAGGTCACGCTGTGGACCAGGTCATTCAAACAGTAGCACTCGAAGAGAAACGAAACTCACGTGTCGGAAAACTTTCAGGGGGTCAGAAACAACGACTCGCAGTTGCTTGCGCACTGGTCAGCGATCCGGAGATCCTCTTCCTCGATGAGCCGACTACTGGTCTCGATCCCCAAGCTCGTCTCTCGCTTTGGGACGTGGTCGAAACGTTTCGCGAAGGCGGCGGTACTGTGTTGCTCACCACTCACTACATGGAAGAGGCAGCTCGTCTCTGCGACCGCGTGGCGATTATGGATCATGGGAAGATCATCGCCCTCGGAACACCACTCGAGTTGATCGAATCTCTCGGCGCAGATCAGATCATCGAGTTCCGCGTCACAAAAGAGCTTGATGAGGATGCGTTAACGAGTCTTCCGGGTGTTACTAACCTGCACAAGCGGGGAGAGGATTATTCGCTGACTGTTGCGGAGATTGGCGTTGCGTTGCCGGCGCTGCTGGCCGAGAGCAAACGGCAACAGTCAGAACTCGTTTCATTAACAACCCATCAAGCGACGCTGGAGGATGTGTTCGTGAGTTTGACGGGAAGGATGTTGCGCGAGGGATAGTCACTGCCTCATTTCGCAGAAACACTGATGGAAGAAGCTCAATCAAGAACCGCCCAACTGAATCGCGAGCCGAAGCGCGAAACGCTACATCCTCTGCTCGAGCTGACCACGATGCGAGTGCGAGAGTTTCTGCGTGAGAAGGAGGCTGTGTTTTGGGTTTTCATCTTTCCTGTTTTGATGACCTTTGCACTCGGCATCGCTTTTCGCAATACCGCACCCGACAAAACGTTTGTAGCTGTTGAGGCTGATGCGAACAATCCGAGCGTAAATGAGATCGCAAACGTTCTCTCGCACTCTCCTGAAATCAGCTCATCTGTCCTATCTCAAGAAGAAGCAGCAAAGGCATTGCGTAGCGGGAAGGTTTCCATAGTCGTCAAACCACACAACGACTCCTACGAATATCGCTTTGATCCGACCAGGCCAGAGAGTCGGACTGCTCGCCTTATAGTTGACGATGTCTTACAGCGGGCAAAAGGCAGGACCGATGTCGCGAGCATCGCAGAACAAAGGATCACTGAACCCGGCGCAAGATACGTCGATTTCCTGGTTCCCGGGTTGATCGGCATGAACCTGATGGGCAGTGGCTTATGGGGACTCGGATTCACCATCGTAATTGCGCGTTCGCGCAAGTTGCTTAAGCGTTTTGCGGCTACACCAATGCGACGCTCGCATTATCTACTCTCGTTCATGCTTTCCCGCTTAGCCTTTCTATTTCTGGAAGTGGCGGCAGTGGTGGTTTTCGCGTCGCTCGCGTTCGGGTTCACCGTCCGCGGTTCATGGCTCACTGTTTCCTTAATCACCCTGCTCGGGGGCTTCACATTTTCAGGAATTGGTTTGCTTGTAGCTGCTCGACCGCAGACCATCGAAGGAGTCTCGGGCCTGATGAATTTCATCATGCTCCCAATGTGGCTGCTTTCAGGGACATTCTTCTCTTCGGAAAGGTTCCCTCAAGTTTTCCAACCCTTCATCAAGGCCTTGCCACTGACGGCGCTTAACACATTGCTGCGAGCGGTGATGAACGAAGGAGCGCCGCTTTGGTCCAACTGGATCCAGATTGCTATATTGCTTTGCTGGCTACTTATCAGCTTCGTCGTCGCGCTCAAGATTTTTAGATGGCAGTGAAGAAGAGGGCATTGCCGATTTTTGATTGCCGATTGCCGATTGGAAATCGTTTGCAACCTTCTTTACATGCGGAAACGTATGGATGTTTGTTGGCGCTGTGAATAAGAGAGGTTGAGTTATGACAATAAAAACAATCCGAATGGTATTAGGGTGTGGTTGTGTCGCGATCACTTTCGCTGCATTAAGTTCAGCGCTCACATTCGCACAGAATTCAAGCCCGCTTAGCGGCACGTCCTGGCAACTAGTGAAGTTTCAAGGACCGGATGAAAGCACCTACACGCCAGACCAGAAGTCGAAATATACGATCACGTTCGGCAGTAACGGTCGCGTAACCGCGCGAGTCGATTGCAATCGCGCCAGCAGCACGTGGAGATCTGGTGCAAACGGTGAACTGAGTTTTGGATCCTGGTCACGGTCAAGTGCGAAGTGTGGTCCTAACTCGCTTCACGATCGGATCGTCATGGAGGGTGGGGCTGTAAAAAAGTTTGAAATCAAGGATGGTCGCCTGTACTTATCGGCAGCCGGAGGCTACTACGAACTGGAACCGATGCCGGGCAGACGGTAATACCATGTGCCATCGCACGCCCTCAAAGGAGTTTCGCGTCCAACAGAATCTCTGTTCCCGCGAGTGCCTTTGACAGCGGGCAGCTCTCTTTTGCGTCGCGAGCGTATTTTTGGAACGACGCGTCGTCAATTCCCGGAACCTCGGCTTCCGTCACAAGTTCGATTTGAGTGATTGCGAAACCTTCTCCTACCTTTTCAAATTTAACCCTCGCCTCCGTATGGATGCGTGACGGTTTGATTTGAGCGCGCGAGAGTTGAGCCGTAAGCGCCATCGTGAAACAACCGGCGTGCGCTGCTCCCACCAACTCTTCTGGATTTGTTGCAGACTCCCCTTCTTCAAATCGCGACTTGAAGGAATAAGGCCCCTCAAACGCGCCACTCTGTACTTTTAATCTTCCACTGCCTTCAGCAAGATTGCCTTTCCACTCTGCTTCTGCCCTTCGTATCGGCATAGGATCTCCTTTCGCCTGACCGTGTCACTGAAAACGAATTAGTTAGGTTTGGAAATTCGACCTTAACACAGATCCACATGTTCAGCTGCGTGGCCCAAACCACATGTCGCGGGTCCGGAGTAATGTTATGCTCATGCTCAAGTGATCACCACCACTGAACAAGTCAACGATGCACGCGAGTTATTGCGTCGCTTTCTTAGGCCCACCCGGCTGATGCGAGCAGAGCGGATCGGGCGCGATTCAAATACTCAAATCTATCTCAAACTCGAGACGGAACTACCAACCGGGTCATTCAAGCCGCGCGGAGCACTGTATGCCCTAATGAAGAATCTCGTGCAGCGATCTATAAAAGGTGTCGTGGCTGCCAGCACCGGCAATCATGGTGCAGCCGTCGCTTATGCTGCGCGTCTGGCAAAACTACCTGCGACTATCTTCCTGCCTCAATACCCCAATCCAATCAAACGTGCGCGAATAGTAGACCTCGGCGCTACCGTCAAAGAGGTTGATTGGAAACCTCATGCTCTCGGAAATGCAGCCGCGGCATTCGCAAGGCAACACGATCACTATTTTCTTGACGACGCGAGTGACGCGTTAGTGCCTGGCGGAACCGCGACGATTGCCGCTGAGATCCTCGAGGAACTACCTACACCGGACGTCATCATCGTTCAGATGGGGGACACTGCTTTGATTCGAGGCGTCGCGGCCGAAGCAAAGCGTCGTCACCCTGCTGTCAGAATCGTTGGAGTGCAGGCGGCCCAGGCACCGTCGTACGTTAAATCGTGGGAGCAAGGTCGTGTGGTCACTACGGACACCTGCAATACAATTGCGGATGGCTTAGCGACGTGTGTCCCGCTCGAGCCAAACGTGCGAGCGATCCGCGAGTTGGTCGACGAAGTATGTTTGGTATCAGAAGGAGAATTGCTTCAGGCGATCCGCGCGCTCTTATTCGAAGAGCATGTGATTGCGGAACCTGCGGCTGCCGCGGGTTTGGCAGCTTATCTTCAAAACACGACAGCATACGCAGGACGCAACGTTGTGCTGCTGGTCACAGGATCCAACATTACGGATGAGCTCCTTCGTGAGGCAGCAGCTTTGCAACAGTGATGCATTCGCAAGTTCATCAATTCGCGGCAGACCCTAAGGCTGCAACATAGTTTCACGGCGTGCGCATAAAGAACTGGATTGCCACCAGCTTTCTCCGCCGAACACTCCGGACTAATTCATGAAAAATGCTATAGAGGTCGAGAATCTCTCGCGCGCTTTCAATGGTCTTAAAGCAGTTGACCAGATCTCTTTCGCAGTAGAAGCCGGTGAAATATTCGGATTCCTGGGCCATAACGGCGCCGGCAAAACCACCACCATTCGAATGCTGAGCGGACAGTTGCTGCCCAGTTCCGGCCATGGTCTGGTTGCAGGCTGCGATATCGTCAAAGAACAACGACGCCTTAAGCCCCTCATCGGTGTAGTCTCTGAACACCAGAATCTCTACGAACGGATGTCCGGCCGTGAAAACCTCGAATTCGCCGCCCGTCTCTACCGACAAAACATCCGGCGCATCGACGAGGTTCTCCAACAAGTTGGGTTACTCGACAGAGCCAAAGACAACGTGCAGAAGTATTCAAATGGAATGA
The DNA here is from genome assembly GCA_035457565.1 of Pyrinomonadaceae bacterium. Classification (GTDB taxonomy): domain Bacteria; phylum Acidobacteriota; class Blastocatellia; order Pyrinomonadales; family Pyrinomonadaceae; genus PSRF01. Next base: position 5,935 of record DATIBJ010000205.1, read on the forward strand.
AGCAACGGCTGCTTATTGCACGCTCAATATTACATAGTCCCCAAATACTTTTTCTTGATGAACCTACTCGCGGTTTAGATCCGATAGTCGGACGCGAGATTCGTCGCCTGATTGTCGACATGTCGAGGCAGGGAGTAACAATCTTTCTCACCACTCATTACATGGACGAAGCAGACCAGCTTTGCAATCGTGTGGCGTTTCTGAGCGAGGGACGGATCGTAGCAATGGATAAACCCGGTCTTCTCAAAGCTGCCCACGGTCAACCTCACGTCAATGTAACTCTCGATGATGGCCAATGTCTCAACATCTCGTTGGATAGTGAAGATGCGAGAAAAGAATTACAGAAGCTGTTAAGTGAAGGAAATGTTCGAACCTTACACTCAGCCGAAGCGACCCTCGAGGACGTGTTCATTCAATTGGCGGGAAGGCGGTTGTCTGAATGAACTTAGGAATCGTGTCAGCGATCACTCGAAAAGATGTGGTTGATGCGATAAGGCATCGCTATCTTCTGACTGCGTTGGTCACGCCATTGTTTGTGGCACTGCTCTTTCGCGTGTTGTTACCAGGAGTAAATAGTCGCAACATTCTAACTGTAGTCGTGCATGACTCCGGCACCTCAAGTGTGGTTGCGAAGTTGCGCAAGATTCCACAAGTTACAGTGGTTGACGCGCCTTCAGCAGATGCAACAGAAAGCGAGGTAGAAAGGCGCAATGCGATTGGCGGGTTGGTAGTGCCCGTTAACTTCGATGCAGATGTAGCTGCAGACAAACAACCGCCTCTTACTGCCTACGTCAATAACAAGAAAAGTGGTTTTGAACAGGCTGCTTTTCGCCGGCTTATGGAGCAATTGGTCCAGGCGCTCGTCAAGCATCCAGAACCCGTAACTTTGGTTTGGATTGATCTTGACAAAGAAGCGAGTAAAGAAACTCGTCGAGGATCGAGCATTGAGCAAATGCTGCTACCGCTGCTTTTGATACTTACCTTCGGAATGATTGGGGCTTTCGTCGTGCCCTTGTTGATAGTGGAAGAAAAGGAAAAGAGAACCATTGACTTTCTTTTATCATCGCCGGCGAGCCTAAAGGAGATAATCGCGGGCAAAGCTCTAACGGGCGTAGCCTACACGCTGCTGATCGCAGGACTGCTTCTCGTTATCAATCGCCATTTGATAGGCAGCTGGTGGCAAACAGCGGTGACTATTCTACTGGGACTACTTTTCGTTGTTGCAGTGGGGTTGTTGGTGGGAAGCCTACTGAAGAACACTATGCAGGTAAACACCTGGGCAAGTTTTGTTTTAATTGCCCTTCTTGCTCCCAGCTTTCCCTCCATTGGTATGTCGGGATACGTTGCTAAAGCGATGCGTCTGGTTCCAACATACTACTTGAGTGAAGCATTGAACTTATCGATGGCGGGCACTGTGTCGTCAAAGTTCTGGATGCATTTGGCTGTGCTGCTAGGTTGTACCATTGTTGTATTCGTTGCCGCAGCATGGGCCTTGCGCCGCCATGGTTTTCATAGCTGAAGCAAATGCGCTTCCCGATCCAATTACCCAACGAACTCCCACCCTTTAGCTGAATGGATCCGACGAGCAACGGGGTCTTATTTGCTGCCACAGTAGCCCGGTCACAGTACGGCTGCTGGTAGTAGTTCCCCGCGTGCGTTAACTTCACGACTCCCGCTCCCGACGAACCCCAACTTTATTACGAGGTCTAATTGGAATGCTCACACGTTTCTTTACTACCCTTGCGGTCTTAATAGCCGTGCTCTCGCTGGGTCTGAATGTTTCCGCCCAAACTCCAAACACTTCGAGCATCGTTGTTACTGTGGTCGATCAAAACGGAGCTGTTATTCCGGGCGCCGGTGTTTCAGTGGTTAACACAGCCACCGGTGCGCTGCGCGAAGCGATCTCCACTGATGAAGGCACGGCGACTATTGCGGGCCTACCACTGACCGGTGGGTACAAAGTTAAAGTGAGCATGACCGGGTTCACCGCTGAAGAGGCGACGGGACTGACGCTGCGTGCCGGTGAGATCGCACAAGTCAAAATAAAGCTCGTTGCGAGCGGCGGACAGAACGACGTGACAGTCTACGGAACGACTCAGGGTGTGCGGGCTGATCCACAGCTTGGATTGCCGCTTAAAAGTGATCAGATCAATGAGACTCCCATCCTGGGACGCAAAGTTTCCACCTTGCCGCTTCTGAATTCCGCTTTTCGCCAGGGTAAAGGCACCGGCGATCTCTTCGTCAATCAAACCTATTTCATAAGCGGCGTCGGTTCGCGTCGCGCAACCACATTCCTGCTTGACGGAGCCAGCGATGATGAAGGTTGGGGAAGGCAGACAGCGGTCGCGACGCTGCCACTCGGTGCTGTTGAAGAATTCAATGTGCTCACTAATGCGTTCTCGTCTGAATTTGGGTGGACCTATGGACCGGCGCTCAACATCATCACCAAATCCGGAACAAACGAGTTTCACGGCGAGGCGCTTTACATGCTTCGTCCCGGTGGTTGGCAGGCGAAGAGTTTCTCAATAAAGAATTTCTGTCCTCCTTCAGTATCGACGTGTACTCCGCCAACCAATCTCGTGGCGATCAATCCGGTCGATACTCCTGACAAGTTGAATCAGTTTTCAGGCGCGATTGGTGGACCGATTGTGAGGGAGAAAACCTTCTTCTTTCTCGCAACCGACGTTACACGACAGAATCGCACGACATTCCTGTCATCTTCGCTGCCGTCGTTTGTGTTACCTGCTGACGGTCGACTGGATTACACCGGCCACTATCATCAGTTCCTCTTTGACGGCCGAGTCGATCATAAATTCACCCAAAATCAAACTCTGATGTTTCGGGTGAACATCGATCGCATGTCAGACGATAATCCTCAAGATGCAGTAGGAGGAACCAGTGCACCGAGTGTCGCGCGTCGGTACGCGCGTCGAGCCTGGACATTGCAAACAAATCTCACTTCCCTGCTTAGTCCACGTCTTCTAAACGAAGCACGAGTAGCCTATCTGCACGGCGATCCGGTTACGCTTTGGGAGGCGCAGAGTCCTTCGACCGTTTACAGAAGATCCGGAGCAGTCGCTTTCACAATTGGTGAATCAAGGTTCTCGGATCTTTGGAGTCATCAGTTTCAGTTTGCCGATACCATTTCGTGGTCCGCGGGCAAACATTATCTACGTCTGGGTACGAGCCTGATTCATCACCGATCCGGCGGGTTTGGTAACGAACCCGGACAGGTAACGCTTGGCACATTCACTTTTCGACAAAACACGACGGTTCCATTTAATCAGCTAACACTCGCCGATGTTCAGAGCTACTCGCAGCCAATCAACTTTGGCGTCACCACCTATGATCTGCCACAGTGGCTGCTTACGGGGTTCGTGCAAGATAGTTTTCGAGTACATCGCGATCTCACTCTCGATCTCGGATTGCGTTACGACCGGCAGACTCTAACGGACGACAAAGATGACTGGCAGCCGCGCATCGGTTTTGGATGGCACCCAGGCGGAGACTCGCGCACGGCGATTCGCGGCGGCTATGGCATGTATTACGCACAGGTTCGAACTAATGCGGTTGCAGGTTACTTAATCAATGGACTTGATGGACTGGCGACGTACACAGCAAATCCCGGGCAGGTCGGTTTTCCAACTTGTCTGACTTGCGTACCACTGAACGTCGATCCGCGTGTGGTGCCGGCGAATCAACTACCCGCACGTGACATCACGATCAGGGCGGGACGTCGTGCGTTCTATCAGGAGCAATTCGCAAGGTTTGGATTGAATTTCGATCGACTGCCAAACTATCCAGACAAGCTCGTCAATCCGCGTAGCCAGGTGTTTACGATTGGTGTGGAACGCGAGATAACCAAAGGTCTGTTCTTCGGAGCTGACTACGTACGTCAGCATCTCAGCGACATCCAACGTACGATTGATTTAAATGCCCCTTCTGAATTTGATCGGACCGCACCAGGACAATTTCGTTGTCCTGTCGGAGTAGCGCCCCCATGCACGCAGGCTCAAGCGGTGGCTGCCGCCAACGCTACGCGACCGATAGCGCCCGCCAACGGAGGCATCCGTCAAGTCAACGTGATCATGAATCTCGGAGTCGCCGACTACAACGGCTTGCAAACCAGTTTTAGCTATCGCGGCAATCGCAAGATGTTTGCATCGGTTAGCTATACCTTGTCGAAAGCAACAAATACCACTGAACCTGATGGCAACGGCATTAACCCGAACGAAAGCATTATCACGCGACTCGGAGAGGTCGAGCGTGGGCCAAGCGTAGTTGATCAGCGTCATCGTGCGGTGGTTACCCTCCACTACCGATTCCCGTGGGATTTCACTGCCGGCACACTGGGAATGTTTGCATCAGCGCGGCCATTCAATGCTACTACTGGCAACGATAACAACGGAGATGGTGCGACCAACGATCGACCAGTTGTCAATGGCTCAATCGTTCCGAAGTCAGCATTTCGCGGCACACCGACTTCGGAGGTAGCGATCTTCGTTGAGAAGAAGATCACGTTATCTGAGCGCGCCAGTTTGATGCTGAGGTTTGAAGGCTTCAACCTCTTCAATCATGGAAACTATCTCGCTCGCGGCGTGACGGTTTACGGCGATCTTCCCACGGCCCTGGCGACATTCGGCTGGTTTACACCTGCCAGCGCGATCGGTATCGACGGGCATGCAATTCCTGCGTTTGCCAACATCGATCCGCCGCGCATGTTTCAATTGCAAGCCAGTTTGGCTTTTTAATGATCGCGATGGTTCTAATGGTAGCTCCGGCTATCGGGACGTACCGAGTTAGCAGTTTTAACGGCCCCAACGATGAGCTTTGCGCACCGGGAAAACCCATCTACGCGCAAAATAGAAAGGGCGATGAGCGTAGCGGCTGCTCACTGCTACAAGAAGCTAGCTAGTAGCCTGCGAAGCAGGCTAAAAATGATCGGATTACCAAGACCGATCTTCGAACGCTGTCAAAAATGACAGTAGTCTCCTTTTACCTCCTTCCCTTACAGTAACGGGAACTACAGTGGCGGCAATCCGAATTACGGTCGCTATACAAACTAGTCAATCAGAACACTCGCGACGTGAAAATCTTTCCCAAACTAATTCTCACGGTCGTTGCCGCTCATTCATCCATCGTCGCTGCCCAGGAGATGGAGCCACGTGCTTACTCGCGCGCGCCAGTCGGCACGCAGTTCGTGCTCGTAACGTACGCCCATCAAACCGGAGACGTGCTAACAGATGCGTCGCTTCCGTTACGCGATGTGAAGGTGAAGCTCCACTCTTCGGCTGTTGGTTATGGTCGTACCTTGGCAGTGGCTGGTCGACAGGCGACTTTGAGTTTGCTTGTCCCATACGTGAAAGGCACTGCGAGCGGAACCGTTTTCGAAAATCAGCTGGCGGTAACTCGCTCCGGCTTGGGAGATCTGCGTGCCAGGTTCTCGCTGAACATCGTCGGTTCGCCAGCGTTGCAAGCGAAGGAGTTTGCTGCGTACAAAGCCAGGACTGTCGTGGGCGCCAGCCTGACAGTCGTCGCCCCGACAGGCCAATTTGATCCCGCGCGACTGGTGAACATCGGGTCTCATCGGTGGGCATTTAAGCCCGAGATTGGGATCTCAAAACCACTGGGCCGTTGGACGATTGAATCCGCGGGGGGAACCTGGTTGTTTACCCCGAACAATAATTTCTTCGGTGGATCTCGACGTGAACAGCGGCCATTGCTCTCGATGCAGGGCGGGGTCATCTACACAATTCGTCGCCGGATGTGGGCGTCCGCAAACGCAACTTATTACCGTGGAGGTCAGACTGTCGTTGACGGAAGAGCCAACGACGATCGACAGGGCAACTCACGAATCGGCGCTACATATTCGCTTCCCTTGAACGACCGGCAGTCGCTCAAAATCGCTTGGGCGAAAGGTCTCACCACACGCTTTGGCGGCTCGCTGAACGCAATAGCTGTTGTGTGGCAATACACATGGTTGAAGTAACAGGGGGAAAAGGGGAAAGAGGATAAGAGGGGGAGAGGGCAAGAGGGGAAGAAAATAGCAGGCATGCCTTTTCCATTCTTCCCCTTTTCCCCTTTTCCCACCTGATCTGATAATGTGTGACCCTCAACACTTGGCCATTCAACGCCATGAAGCCCTTTCATCTCATAACCAGGGTTACGATGCGATCGTTTGTCGAAGTCTGGCTGATCGGATTCTCCGCGACAATAATTCTCGGCTGCTTGATACCGCTGCCTGTCTACACGCAGCAGTCTGATCCGAAAGCGCCTGTCGTCGTGCAGCCGGGAGCACCAGGTCAACCAACAAAGACATTGCCATCATCGACCCGCGCTACGCTGCCACCGTATTCGGCAAAGGATGTTGAGTTTATGCAGGGCATGATAATGCACCACGCGCAAGCGGTGGAGATGACAGCGCTGATCGATTCACATACTGACAACAAGGATCTCCGCTCGCTCGGTGCGCGTATCAGTCACTCGCAGGCAGACGAAATCAAGTTTATGAAACGATGGTTGCAGACCCGCGGACAGATGACGTCGCTGCCGATGCATCACATGCCCGGCATGAATATGTCGACCGATCAAATGCTTATGCCAGGAATGTTAACGGCAGAGCAGATGGACGCATTAAGCAAAGCAAAGGGCGGAAAGTTTGACCAACTTTTTCTTACTGGGATGATTCAACACCACAACGGTGCGTTGATTATGGTAAAGGATTTGTTTGATACCGCCGGCGCTGGTCAGGATGCCGAACTGTTCAACTTCGCAACAGATGTCGACAGCGGCCAACGCGCCGAGATCAAGATTATGCAAACGATGCTGGAGAAAAAACCTCAAGAGGAGAAAAGATGAATCGCATACATACCATGGCTTTTCGAGTAGTAATTGCTTCCCTTGCCTTGTGCTCGTACTTTGCCTTAACCGCATTCGCGCAAACACCATCGCCTTCCCCGACACAGGAAGCTGCAAAGTCACAGGAGACAAAACCAGCGCCGCAAGCGCCAACCGATCCGTTTGCTCCCGAACCTCCCGGACCACTACCAGCAGGAATGGTCGGTTCGGATGCTAACGACCCTCGCGCCAAACTCGCACCGGGAGTTTACGATGCTGCTGAGGCGGCGGTGGGCATTAAGCATCTCCAGCTCGTAAAAAAGCCTGACGCCTTTCAACTCGGCTCCAACGATCCTGACAATCCGAAGGTACAGACAACTCTCGGTCAACTGGGGATGGGCGACACCTCTAAGATCCCGAAACCCGCACAGCTGGTCCTGGCTCAGCTTGCGTTTGCCAACTCGGATCTCGCATTTCAAGGCAATCACTTGTTTCTCGGAAACTTTTACGGTGTCAGCATCTACGACATCTCTGATCCAGCAAAGGCCGCCCTGTTGACTTCAATGGTGTGCCCCGGTGGCCAGGGTGATGTTTCCGTTTACAAGAACCTGATGTTCATGTCGGTCGAAATGCCGAATGGCCGCATTGATTGCGGCGCCTCAGGTTTTCCACCAGCAGCGCCATCGACAGCGGGACAACCGATGATGGGGTTGCCGCCCGCGCAAAAAGATCGATTCCGCGGCGTACGAGTTTTTGACATCAGTGACATCACGAAGCCAAAGCAAGTAGCAGCGGTCCAAACTTGTCGTGGCTCTCACACGCATACGCTGGTCGTGGATCCAAATGACAAGAACAATGTTTACATCTACGTCTCGGGCACCTCATTTGTCCGTCAGAAAGAGGAATTAGAAGGATGCTCTGGTGAAGCACCGGCAAAGGATCCGAACACAGCGCTGTTTCGCATTGAGGTGATCAAAGTACCGCTCGCGGCACCGCAAGACGCAAAGATCGTCTCCAGTCCTCGACTGTTTATGGACCCGCGCACCGGCGTGTTGAATGCGCTCAGTAGTGGAGGGTCGCACGGTCCACAAGGAACGCTGACGAAACCCACAGACAGCGACCAGTGTCATGACATCACTGTGTATAGCGCGCTTGGACTCGCCGCCGGCGCATGTTCCGGAAATGGAATTTTGCTGGACATCAAAGATCCAGCGAATCCGAAACGCATCGATGCGGTTAACGATCCAAATTACGCTTACTGGCACTCCGCCTCGTTTTCAAACGACGGAAAGAAAGTTGTATTTACGGATGAGTGGGGTGGCGGACTGGGTGCCCGGTGCCGCGCCACCGATCCGAACAAGTGGGGCGCTGATGCGATCTTCCATCTGCAGGATAACAAACTGAAGTTCGCGAGCTATTACAAACTGCCGGCCGCGCAGGGCGACAGTGAGAATTGTGTTGCGCACAACGGATCTCTTATTCCAATTCCCGGCCGCGATGTCGCCGTACAAGGGTGGTATCAGGGCGGTATTTCCGTGATGGACTTCACCGACGCGGACCATCCCGTCGAAATTGCTTACTTTGATCGCGGTCCTATTGATCCGAAGATGCTCATCCTCGCTGGCGATTGGTCCGCTTATTGGTACAACGGCCATATCTACGCATCAGAAATCGCACGCGGTCTGGATATCTTCGAACTCACGCCAACCAAGTTTCTTACGCAGAATGAGATCGACGCTGCCAAGACCATACGACTCGCGG
>DATIBJ010000206.1:0-4958 GCA_035457565.1 Pyrinomonadaceae bacterium
GTTTGAACGCCCGCCTAAGCCAATGTTGAGTTTCGTTAAATACCCTGAGGTTTTCAAAATTAGGTTCGAGCCATATTCACCCTCCTTCGGTGAGGTAAGCAAAGTTGAATTAGAACTACTCAAGTTGCGGTGGGTGCAACGGACTATGGACTACGGACAACGGACCGTTTTAATCTGCGGCTTAAAGTTATCGAACGATCTCGATCGCGATGAGTTGTTGACCCGCGATCACAAAATCCGCCGGTGGAAGTTCCTTTTCATAGATCGGCGAGAGCACTGTCGGCGTGTAACCGCCTGACGTTCGATCACTGTTCAGTGTCGCTACAACTGAAGGGGGCAGACTGGGCAGTTCGTTTGTTCCAATTACGGCGCCCGATGTAATCCTAAACAGCTTGACGTAAAGCCGATCGCTCTTCTTCATTGTATTGATCGCGCGAACAAGTTGGCCGAGATCTTGCGGCACAAACGACTTGGCCGCCGATCCCTCCTGCAGCGCGTTACCGTCACCGACAAACACTAGCAACTGTCCTTCGGCTACATCGTCCGGAATCTGAATCGGAATGTTCTGCACAAACTGCTTACCAGATTCCGTTCTCACGTACGCCTGCACCTCGATCTTCTCTCCTCGCCTTACTTCGGTGCGATCGATGGCGACGCGCTCAAGCGTAGCTGCGTACTTCGTCTCTGTTGCGGAGATGTCCAGGGTGACTCCATCGAGTTGGACGTCGTCAAAGCCGCTCGCGAGTAATGACCCGACGGGCGCAGCAACCGAACCAGCCGCCATCAGGGCGGAGTTCGATGCGGAGAATCGCCTGTCGATCTGGATCGGCTCTTGACCTTTTACTTTGATCTCGCCCTTTATCGCGATAGTCGATTCACCGAGCGCACGCTCGCTCGCGGTAATCGTGTTGAAGAGAGTGATGTTCAGAAGTAGCGGCGTTAAGAATGAGTCGTTAGCGATCTCGTATGAATACGTCTCCATGCGATCGCGACTCGTGTGTAAGTTAACTTTCACCGGAATCATTTTCGGAGCTTGCCGCAACATTCCGAATATTCCAGAAGCGCGATCCTGGGAGATGGTCCCGACCATTTGACCAGGAACAGATAACTTGAACGAGTTGTTAACGTTTGAAATCACGGTAACCACCGATGATTCCGACATCGGCATATCTGAAGCGCCGAGGCTAAGGAACGGATGACCAAAAGCATAGATCCGATCGCCGTCGCGCAGCGTCACGGTTCCAGCAGCAGCGAGCGAGTAGTCGCCACGGACAAGCTGTACGCTTATCGAGCTTCCCGGAGGAAACGTGTTGGCGTCAACAGACGCGAGCGGAGTGATCGCAGCAGCGCCACCAATGCCGGAAACCGGCAACAGTCCGTTCGACATCAACTGCGGCGCAAAGATCGACAGCGATTCTTGCGATAGTCCGGTAAACACCAATGGCGTTGCTATCGGCATCATCTGCTGTCCGAGCAAAGGCATCAACGGTGAACCAGCTGAGACTGGCGTCAGAAAGGAGACGGGTGATACCGCCGGCTTCGGGGGATCGACTTTCCATTCCGTACCTGCGAGTTGAGCGAACGAAACAACACGCGGCTCCTTAGGTTTCACTTCTCCGGTACCTTTATTAAAGATCTCAATCATTTGCTTGATCGGAGTGATACCGGCGATTGGCTCCCGTGAAAATGGAAAACTAAAGGCGATTGCTCCTACGAGCTTCCCGTCGATATAAACCGGCGAGCCGGACATGCCGGCAAATACTCCCGTCTTTTCCACGTTCGAACCACTGAGTCTTGCAATGATTGCCGACTGACGAGGACCGGGGAAACCCGGCAGCACGCCAAGCACTTCAACGCCGAACTCCTGGGTCTCGCTTCCGGAAAATACCGTTCGCGCCGTACCTTTCATCCCTGGTTTCAGGTCCTCGACTGGAAACAACTGAAGAGCGGGAGCGGCTGCGGGAGCGCTAGGTTTTTGGGCGATAACCTGGACCGCTGCCATCAAAACCAGAGCTACGGGAAGAAATGATGCCCAAAGTCTATTCATTAAGATCGACCTCATTTTTTAAGTTCGCGTGACCAGAAGCATAGATGCAAGAAAGCGCTTACACGCCGCATCTGCGACTATAGTTTTGCTTTAAAAATCGGTCAAGGTTACGGCCGAGATCTTTGGAGTGTGCGGTGAGCTGTCGCCGCTTTGGTTCGGCGGAAAGGGGCGACAGGTCGCCGCACTCCAAAAGATTAACGAGCAAGTACTAAGGCTGTTAATATCGCGTTATGATCAAGGTCATCGTCTTCGTTGCATCTCTTCTCCTGTCGCTTCCCACCACTTTGGTCGCACAAACAAACGGGGCCATTTGTTATCAACCTTTGGCTCAATGCTCTTCATCGCATTCTTTTGCTGCCTACCAACTACCTTTCGTGATCAAAGAGAAGCTGGAGTTCGGGAAATCGTATCGATCGGAAGAGTTCTACGGTGTCGTTCTCAAAAGCGTTAAGGCAGTTGGTGATCCTGATTGCTCTTTTGTAAGCGAAGAGGAGAGACTGGCAGCGCAGAAAGTGTGGCCAACTCGCAAGGTCTTTTCTTCCCACTTCAACTGCTCGGAGGAATTAATCGTTTACGAGAACGTTGATCAAAACTTCAACTTCCTCGCGGTATATGCTGGTAAGACCCTCAATGAGGCGCGGCGCGTCCTTAGTGAGGTCAAAACAAATCCACGTTATTCACAAGCGTACCTCAAACGCATGCGAGTGGTTCTTGAATACTCAACGTAAGCCGCCTCATGGATCAGGTCGAAGCTTTCATACTTAGTGGTGGCGCCTCGAGTAGGATGGGGACTGATAAGTCACGCCTGATGCTTAACGGACAGACTTTCATCGAGCGTATCGCGCAATCACTCAGTGGCTTCGCTTCACGTATAACAATCGTAGGACGAGACGCTGAAGACCTGCCTTTTGCAAGCGTCATTGATATCCATCCGAAGTGGGGCGCGCTCGGGGGAATCGAAAGCGCCCTGGCAAACTGCCATACCGAATGCGCGTTTGTGATCGCGTGCGATCTTCCATTTGTGACGAGCGATCTCTGCTGGCGGCTTAGTAGCTATCGGCAAAGTTATGATGCGGTAGTGCCGATTCAGAAGGATCTAATTCCCCAGCCCCTGTGTGCCTTGTATAGAGTCAGTCCTTGTTTGGACCAGGCGACAGCGCTGATCAAGAGAGGTTTAAGACGCCCGCTGGATCTACTTCAAAGCGTGAATACGAAATGGGTTCCTTTTACGGAACTCGAGGATCTACCCGGCGCACAAAACTTTTTTGTTAACATCAACACGCCGGAAGACTATTATGACGCGAGTCGGAAAGGCGTCGCGGGTGGAGAATGAAGACATAACAGTTCCGTTTCACCTTTCGGGCACCTTCAGTCCCTTATTCTAATGTCGCCACGGCGAAAACTCGGAAAAAGACTTTTTCGCTCACTCCTGCCTATTGCGCTGACAATTTTGCTGGCGGTCGTTGGCGCACTTGGTTACATCGTCTACTGTACTTCAGCTCCCGCCAGACGTCCCTACCTACTCACGCCTGACTCGTTCCAAAAGATAAGTGGTCGCGTGTTGAAAGTGAGTGATGAAACGTGGTCCAACCAAGATGGGACGCGCGCACGCGGCTGGTTACTGAAAGGCGCGGAAGGTGCGCCGGCCGTCATTCTCCTGCACCGCTACTCCGCGGATAGATCGTTTCTGTTCAACCTCGGAGTGAAGATCAGCGAAACCACCAATTTCACAATTCTCTGGCCCGACTTACGCGGCCACGGAATGTTGCCGCCGGTCAAAAGAACAACGTTCGGAACTCGCGAGGGTGACGATTTACTTGCAGCAATCGATTTTCTGAGAAACGTTAAGTCAGAAAGTAAGAAGAAACTGGTCGGCGATCGTTTTGGAGTGTTTGGAGTCGAATTGGGCGCCTACGCAGCTTTGAAGGCCGCCCGCACTGACTCGCAGGTGAAGGTGCTGGTGCTCGACTCGATTCCACGCGAACCAAATGAGCTCTTGCGTGAGAGCGTAACAAAATGCCTGGGTGTCGATGTTGGATCGGTACAAACGCTGTCACGCTTTGCGACTTGGATCTCGTTCTTCGGGAATTACGAGAGTACAACCGCGTGTGAGTTCGCTGCGTCGTTGCGCGATCAGCATGTGTTGTTACTCTCAGGCACCGATGCGGGTTACTTAAAAGCCTCAACGGCTTCCTTGCAGAGTTGCTTTGCAAATAAAGCCAATGTGGAAGCGCGCACAGACCTGCCCTTAAGTGGCTTCAGTTCACCGTCCGCTACCGGCGAACAAGGTGAGGCATACGATCGCATTGTGATCGACTTCTTTGATACCTATCTTCGGTAACCGTATGTTCGACACCACTTCAGTTTGTCGTGGTGTGCGGGCAGATCAAGCTCCCAGAAACTAATCAAGCGAATGTCCGATATGCTTCAGCTTGTCGTTGAGCTTGTCGATGAGGCGCAGAAGATCCAACTTCCATCGCAGCTGGACGCTTCAGTATCGCGACGACAAGCTGAAGCATGTCGGACATTCGCCTGAGCAATTTCAGGGAGCTTGAGTTACTCCTGAATATCTACTTCAATCTAGTCGCCAGCAAAGCATGAGTTCCGTTGTCGGCAATGACTTCAACCTGCGTTGAGCCGTACTGGTTGAGATATTCAACTGGAACCAGTACCAATATTCTCTCGCCGCGGCGTTTTGTCTCCGCAATCATGTCGGGAAGCTCTTCCAGACGCGCGGGCTCCCCGTCGCTTCCGTACACGACTCGACCGGACGCATAAAACTCCGGACTGCGATCATCTCTACGAATAAAGATCGGCATTCCGGCAAATCCCCGACTATCGGCGATGACAAGGAGTTCTTTAGCAGATTGTCGTTGCGCGACTTTAACTGCAACGAAACGCACAACAAGGC
>DATIBJ010000207.1:0-6080 GCA_035457565.1 Pyrinomonadaceae bacterium
CTGGCCAGCAGCGCCTTTCACGAGGTTATCGATAGCTGAGAACACCACCAACTGCTTTCCGCGAGCGGCAAAACCGATGTCGCAAAAATTCGTCGTCTTTACCCAGTTGATGTCTGGCGATCCTTTCACCGTTCGAACAAAAAACGATTTGCGATAGAACTCGGTGAACAGGGAATGGAAGTCCGCTTCATTAAGCTGCTTCTTCGCTTCCACGTAGATCGACGCAAAGATGCCTCGCGAGACAGGTAGTGAATGTGTCATGAACACTAGCTCGCTGGTCCAGTCACCAACATTTCTCAATTCCTGTTCTATCTCTGGAACGTGTTGATGCGTGAAGGGTTTGTACGCATAAAACGAATTCATCCGCTGTGGATGGTGCGTATTCGCGGCTGCCTTTGCGCCTGAACCGGACGAGCCTGTCTTTGCGTCAACAATCACTCGACCGGCAATTAAGTCATTGGCGACGAGCGGAGCGAGACCGAGCAACGTCGCAGTGGCAAAACAGCCGGGATTGGCGATCAGCCGTGCCTGTTTGATCGCCTCTCGATTTGTTTCAGTCAAACCATAGACGAAATCGGACTGCGCGGACATCGCCGTATGCGGTTGCTTGTAATGCTTTTCAAAGTCCTCCTGATTGCGCAGGCGGAAATCGCCCGAAAGATCGATTGCTTTCACAGTCGATGGGAGTTTCGGAACGACGTCCATCGCCTGACCGTGCGGGAGCGCCAGAAAAATGCACTCGACGTTGAGTGTTGATAAGTCTTCCGGTGCCGCGGTGAAGCTCAGCTTCGTTAGACCGTTGAGATTTCGATGAACCTCACTTACAGTTTTGCCTGCTTGTTCGTTTGCGGTGACGAAAACGACTTCAACGTTCGGATGAAACAACAGGATACGGAGCAACTCTGAGCCGCCGTAACCGGAGCCACCAAAAATTCCCACGCGAAGTTTGGTCGTGCTCATCATCTTTTCGATCGATACCGCCGTGTTTGTTACCGAGGGGCGCCTCGATAGGGGGCAGAACAGGAGCGAAGCGACTGCTTTAACTCTCCCTATAATGCTTGCAGAGCAAAGAGACAGTCGCTTCGCTCCTGTTCTGAACCTGATCGCGCAAAGATAGGGTCATCCGACAGTTGTTTCTACACCGCCACACGGCAACTTGAAGTGTATCGGACACCGTTCAACTTCTCACTTATCAACTGAAACAGCGCAGCACCGTCGCGTCTCGCGTTGGCTGCCGGGACACCAAACTCTTTTCGAATATAGTCTTCGCCCATTTGGGAATCTGTCACCGACCCTGCTATCACGTTGATTTCAATTCCCCGGCGTCGCAATAACTCGATGCCACCCCAGGCGCCCACATAATCCGAAGCACAGAACACTAATGCAGCTGTCGCCTCGCGTAGCTCGCCGTCGTCAAATATCGATTCGACCGAGTATCCACCGAGAATGCCGTCACCCATTTCGATAACAATCAAATCAGGCGACTCTTCGTTAAGTCTCGCAATGATCGCTTTCGCGATTGGCGCCAGATCGCCAACAGACACTGTTGACGACAGACCGCAGTCGAGAAAACTTGCGGTCGCTACCGCTCCGTGATCGGCCATGTTCAGCGTGTCGCGCAGACATGCGACACCCGATAGTTTCGCCGCGGCCACACGCAACCCGGCGCGCGTCGCCTGCTTGATCAGTTCGGTGGCTGCGTAAGTCTTGCCGCTGTTCATGCTTGTGCCGGCGATCATCACTAGGGGCGCCGTGTCGCCGAGCGTATTTCGCGAGGGCAAAGCAGCGTCCGCAATGTTCAGAACGCGATCGGTCTCATCACAAACGAAACCAATCACCTGCAAGCGTATCGCATCACCCAGACTGGAGTGATGGCCCGTGCAGCAGCCAATCACGCCACCCATGTTGAGTAAATGCAGCTCGTCGCCGGCTTTGACCGTCGCGGGAATATCGCCAACAAATCCTTTCAAGGCTCTCCTGCGACCCAAAACTCCGATAAGAAGATCGCCGGGATTTATCTTCGCAAGACGACCCGTCGGCAACTCGAGCATGTTGTATGTGGCGCTATCGGTTAAGGCTCGCACTGCAATCACGTCACCGGCGCGCGGAGACGGTTCAGTCTCGACCACGGCAACGGTCTTCGAAAGATTTAATGGCGCAGTAGCAGAGCCGATTTTATCGGCATCGATGATTCGAGTTGTCACTGTCGTCATTTCTGGCCTCCTAATCGCAACCGAAGCGCGTTCAGTTTGATAAAGCCTTCCGCATCGCGCTGGTTGTAAACGGTGTCAGCTTCAAACGTCGCCACCTTTTCGTCATAGAGCGAATGCGGTGAGCGCCGTCCAACAACGATCGCATTACCTTTAAACAATTTGAGCCGCACGTCTCCCGTAACACGCTGCTGCGTTTCGTCAATCATTCGCCGCAACAGCACAAACTCGGGAGCAAACCAAAACCCGTAATACACGCACTCGGCGAACTTCACACCGAGCGAATCGCGTAGATGCATCACTTCGCGATCGAGTGTTATCGATTCGAGTGCCCGATGTGCGGCATGCAAAATCGTAACGCCCGGAGTTTCGTACACGCCGCGCGACTTCATGCCGACGAAACGATTCTCAACCAGATCGACACGACCGATCGCATGGGTCCCGCCAACTTTGTTCAACGTTTCGAGCAGCGATACGGCGTCTAACTTCTTCCCGTCGACCGCAACCGGCTCGCCTTTCTCGAATGAGATTTCCAAATACTGCGGCTCTGATTCCGCGTTTTCAGGCGAGCGCGTTAACTGAAAGATGTTCTCGGGAGGCTCGGACCAGGGGTCCTCCAGGATTCCACCTTCATAAGATATGTGCATCAGGTTAGCGTCTGTGGAGTAAGGCTTTTCTGCTGTCGCCGTAACAGGAATGTTGTGCTGCTTCGCGTAAGCGATCAGATCCATCCGGCCTTTGAATTCCCATTCACGCCAGGGAGCAATTACATGGATGTCTGGTTGCAATGCGTAATAAGTGAGTTCAAAGCGAACCTGATCGTTACCTTTGCCAGTTGCTCCATGAGCGACTGCGTCTGCGCCTTCAAGTCGCGCGATCTCTATTTGATGTTTGGCGATCACCGGACGAGCGAGCGACGTGCCCATGAGATACACACCTTCATAAACGGCGTTCGCTTTGACAGCAGTCCAGACGTAACCGCGGATGAACTCTTCGCGCAAATCTTTGACGTAGAGTTTCGACGCGCCAGTTTGGTGCGCCTTTTCCTCAAGGCCCGTCAACTCTTGTCCCTGGCCCACGTCGGCGCAATAACAAACAACCTCGCAGCCATAATGCTCCTTAAGCCAGCGAAGCATCACGGATGTATCGAGGCCGCCTGAATACGCTAAAACTATCTTGTTGATCTTTTTGTCAGTCACCGTGTTAGTCCGTAGTCCGTTGTCAATAGCCCGTAGTCCGTAGTCCGTTGTTTGCTGGCCCACCGCTGTTGTTTGCAACTGACAACGGACGACGGACTACGGACAATCACGAGAATAGTTCCCAGATCCTTTTTATCGTTGGCCGTTGTGCTTTTGCTTCTCGGACTGCGATAAAGATCGTGTCTTCTCCGGCAATAGTTCCAACGATCTCCGGAAGGGCAGCCGCGTCGATGTCAACCGCCACTGCCGACGCTCGGCCTGGTTCCGTCCGTGCGATTACTAAACATTCGCCGGCCTGATCTAAACTCACGAGACCTCGAGCAGCGGCGCCGTTTGTTTGCGGCAGCGTGTAGACACCGTGATGCTTCACGATGCCAAGCTCTTCGAGATCGCGCGACACGCTCGACTGAGTGGCTGGAACGCCGGCGCGCTCCAGCATTGCACGTAGCTCTTCCTGTTTTCCGATCGGCTTCGCGCGTATCAGACTCAGGACTCTTTGTTGCCGCTCTCTCTTGTTCATAGGTTCAAAAAGCCTTGATTATGCCTAAAGATTGCATAATCGATGCATAGATGCATAAACTAGCATTCAGGTTGGGCGTTCGTCAAACGATGGGTTCGATAAACTTCGGTTTGTCGTGAGGCTCGGTTGGGTCAAATTTTGTTGTAATACACGCCGCATGATTCCTGGACAGAAGTGAGGCAACGGCAGCTCACGACAAAACTGAAGTTTATCGAACCTCAGGAGGCTTGGATGTCGGACGGAAAGAAACTTTGGGGAGGCCGCTTTAAGGAGTTGGCAGACGCGCGCTTTGCCGCCTTCAATAACTCGTTCAAATTCGACGTGCGCCTCTTCTACGTTGATGTAGAGGCAAGCCGTGCTTATTGCGGGGCCTTAGAGCGTGCCGGCGTGATCACGTCCGACGAAGCTTTAGCGATTCGCAATGGATTACGAACGATCGTTGACAGAGCCGAATCCGATCCTGCCTCTCTGGCTGAAGCTGACGCGGAAGACATTCATTCTTTTATTGAAGCGCGATTGGTAGAACTCATCGGCGATGCCGGAAAGAAACTTCACACGGGTCGGAGTCGCAACGATCAGGTAGCCACTGATTTCCGGCTGTGGATCCGCAACGCGATCGATTCCATCAAAGAGCATCTGCATGATACTCAAACCGCTTTGGTGGAATTCGCAGAGGCACATCGTGCGGTTGTAATTCCCGGTTACACACACTTGCAGCGAGCGCAGCCGGTGCTTCTGGCGCACTGGTGTCTGGCGTATTTCGAAATGCTTGCGCGTGACGGCAATCGCTTGTCTGAAGTTCGTTCGCGCGTGAATGTCTTGCCTTTGGGTTCGGCGGCACTGGCGGGCACCTCGTTCAAGATTGATCGTGATTCCTTAGCGGGTGACCTGGGTTTCGATAGCGTGTCGGGGAACAGTCTTGATGCTGTGAGTGATCGCGATTTTGTGATCGAGTTTCTCAGTGGATGTGCGCTAGTGATGACTCACCTGTCGAGATTCGCGGAGGACGTGATCCTGTATTGCACGACGGAGTTCGGCTTCTTCGAATTAGGAGATGCTGTCGCGACCGGCTCCAGTTTGATGCCACAAAAGAAGAATCCCGATTCGCTGGAACTGATTCGCGGTAAGACTGGTCGAGTGTTTGGTCACCTGCACGCGATGCTCACCACAATGAAGGGGCTTCCACTCGCTTACAACAAAGACATGCAGGAAGACAAAGAAGCTGTATTCGACAGCTTTGATACGGTTACTGCCTGCCTTGAAATCTCGTCAATGGTTCTTCGCAACTTGTCAGTGAACGCCGGGAGAGCCAGCGTGGCTGCATTATCCGGCTACATGAACGCCACGGAACTAGCTGATTATCTTGTTCGAAAAGGCACTCCGTTCCGCGAGGCGCATGAAGTGGTTGGTAACGTTGTTATGTATGCACTTGAGCAACAGAAAGAGCTCCACGAATTGAGATTGGAAGAATTGACGAACTTCTCACGTCAGATCTCAAGTGATGTATTCGAGTGTCTGACACTTGAGCGGACACTGAGCGCCAAGTCGGTCGCGGGAGGGACAGCGCCTGCGACTGTCGAAACTGCGCTCTCGGAAGCGCGGCGAGATCTTTCAGAAAGAAAAAAGTAAATCAGGCGGTTGGTCTGGTTTGCGATGCACTTCGCCTGAGTGTACTCATAGTCAACCCGACAGAAACCGCGCAACCAATGTCCGATACGCATTTTCAGATGGTTGAATCTCACTACACCGAATCTGACAGAAGCTGCGCAATGTCCGATACGAATGGCTCACTGATATCGAGAAGCACTATCGCGAATAGTTTATTAAGTCTGAGGATATCATGCACCGACACTTGTAGGACCAACCTGGCTGCTGGCTTTGCACAAAAAGTCCGGAATCCCACCGAAGCAGTCGGTGGATGCTTCATACTTAGCCTACAAACTCAAGGTCGTTCTCTGGGAACAAATGCCACCGACGGAGTCGGTGGATTGTTCACACATTGCCTAATCAATCGATCGCGGTCGCTTGCAAAACTTAAGCTTCTTGAAAGCATTAGCGTGTTGGCGGCGGTGTGAAGGTCAGAATGAACAATCCACCGACTGCGTCGGTGGTATTCCCTCACAAGGGGGATGATCTCAGTAGGTTGAGTAT
>DATIBJ010000208.1:0-10363 GCA_035457565.1 Pyrinomonadaceae bacterium
ACAGATCTGCGCGACTGCGTCGCGTTTGCGGACGAGGACGTCCGCGCTCCCAGTATTTGCCTGGAATCACTGGATCTACTTTGGCTGCTGCTGAAACAACTCACCCATCAGTTACAATCCCAAGTTCTAATGGCTCCCGGAACAAAGACAAAGGTCGTTCGCGTTATCGCTCGCTTGAATGTTGGTGGGCCGGCGAAGCACGTCGTTTGGCTCACTCAAGGTCTTCAGCAGTCATCAATTGAAACACTCCTCATCGCTGGCACGGTTCCTGAAGGCGAAGAAGACATGGGTTACTTCGCCGATGAGATGGGCATTACCCCTCATTACGTCCGTGAGATGAGTCGCGAAATCTCGTTGAAGGACGCTGTGACGGTTTGGAAGTTGTATCGCCTGTTTCGTCGTGAACACCCTGACATCATCCATACGCACACCGCCAAAGCCGGAACTGTCGGACGCGTTGCCGGCTTTTTTTATCGTTGGGCCACCCCAGCCACATTGATTGGACAACCGCGCAAGTGCAAATTCGTTCACACGTACCATGGTCACATCTTTCACAGTTATTATGGGCCATCAAAGACGCGTCTTTTCATCTTCATCGAACGGCTGCTGGCAAGAATGATCACAGATCGATTGCTTGTGGTGAGCGCACAGCAACAACAGGAGATTCACGAAAAGTTTGGGATTGGTCGAAACGGGCAGTTTCACGTTGTGCCACTTGGTCTGGATCTGAAAGTTTTTGATAACGCGGCAACGCGGCGGCACTTATTTCGTCAGGAACTCGGTTTAAGCGATGACGTGCTGCTGGTTGGCATCGTGGGCCGACTGACTGACATTAAAGACCACGATTTCTTTCTCCGTGCCGTCGCGCGCTTCAAAGAGTTGCCGAGTGACCGGCTGCCGCGCCTGAAGTTTGTTGTGATTGGTGACGGATCATTGCGAGCCGACCTCGAGAAACTTTCTGAGTCGTTGGGTCTGGGAAGCGACGTGGTGTTTGCCGGCAATCGCCGCGATCCACAGAACTTCTATCCGGCACTTGATATCGTGGCTTTAACTTCAAAGAATGAAGGAACGCCGCTGACATTAATCGAAGCGATGGCCAATGCGCGGCCAGTTATTGCGACAAGTGTGGGAGGCGTTGTTGATTTACTCGGCGAACCCTTGCCGACCAAACTGAAGTACCTTGAATGCACACGAGGCATTAGCGTGACTCCTGGCGATTTAGATGGATTTGCCGCCGGCTTGCAACGGTTGGTAGAAGATAAGGAGCTGCGCACGAAGGTGGCCCAGAATGGATACGACTTTGTCCGGAGTAATTATGCGAAGGAACGATTACTGGAGGACATCAAGGGACTCTACGCTGAGCTAATGAGCCCGCAACTCGCTAAAGTCGAACCTGGACCTGCTGAAGGCGTTGAGTCGAGGGCATGAAGATTAGGCTTTAGGATGGTCGTAGAGGGCTTATACGTCATATTTAGGGAGAACATACTTGCGCGTATTGATCACAGGAGGTGCGGGGTTCATCGGTTCACACTTAGCCGATGCTTACCTCCAAAGAGGTTCTGAAGTTTATGTCATCGACGATCTCTCAACCGGCAAGATTGAAAACATTCAACACCTGAAGGGCAATCCTCGGTTTCACTACACCATCGAGTCGGTCCATAACCAGCCCGTCACGGCTGAGCTCGTCGATCAGTGTGACGTGATCTTCCATTTGGCTGCCGCGGTCGGTGTGAAACTGATCGTCGAGAGTCCTGTGCGCACAATTGAGACGAACGTGCGTGGAACGGAAGTGGTTCTGGCGCTCGCCAACAAGAAAAAGAAGAAGGTGCTGCTTGCTTCAACCTCGGAAGTCTACGGCTTGAGTTCCGACGTGCCGTTCCGCGAAGACGGCAATCTCGTGATGGGCGCGACCACAAAAGGTCGTTGGAGTTATGCGTGCTCGAAAGCGATCGACGAATTCCTCGCTCTGGCTTACTGGCGTGAGAAGAAACTGCCGACAATCGTAGTACGACTATTCAATACGGTTGGACCCAGGCAGACCGGTCAGTACGGAATGGTGATTCCAACTTTCGTGAAGCAGGCGCTGGCCGGACGATCGATAACCGTCTTTGGTGATGGAAAGCAGAGCCGTTGTTTCGGGTACGTCGGCGACGTAGTCGGTGCGTTAATCGGGTTGATGGAAAACGAAAGTGCCGTTGGTCAGGTCTTCAACATCGGCTCGAACCAGGAGATTACAATTCTAGATCTGGCGCATCGCGTAAAAGAGTTGACGGGCTCGTCATCGGAAATTGTTTTTGTGCCTTACGACGAAGCTTACGAGGAAGGATTCGAAGACATGCCCCGCCGCGTTCCGGATATTGCGAAGGTTAGCAAACTCGTTGGCTTCGAGCCAAAGACCGGTCTCGACGGAATTCTCAAAACTGTAATCGACTACCAAACCGGTCGACGTTAAATCTCTCTTTGCGCCCGCTTCGGTCAATCGTAGATACTCAACCACAGAGACACAGCGCAGCAGGGCCGCGACCAATGAATTGATCCTGCACTACGGCTTTGCCGTCTGATGTGAGGCGAGGCTATGCCTCGCCGTAGCGCGCTTTTCATCACGGCTTTGCCGTCTGATGTGAGGCGAGGCTCCGCCTCGCCGTAACGTGCTTCCCTCATTTCGGGCTATGCCCTGGGTTCGGGCTCATTACATTCACATCAATTTTCGTTGGAGTAGTGCGCGCTTTTGGGCTGGGTGTCCACAGAAAACGAACCGCTGTTGGTTGATAAGGATGTCGTTCATTGGAGGCGCGGTTGGTAAAGGGCAGAGCCCGAACCAGGGGCATAGCCCCCATCCGAAGAAACACGTTACGGCGAGGCAGAGCCGTCGCCTCACATCGGGCGGCAGAGCCTTTCAAAAAAGTTCTCGGGAAAACAAGCACTTACGAACTTGCTACTCCAAGGTCACACCGAGAATTGAAATTTGGACACTACCTAAGATCCCGCTTGCTTTGAAGCCTCATTTCTAATAGCTTTCCTTCCGATAATCAGCTTTTCAAACTCCTGCTGCCCCATTTTCCGTTCCTCTGGAGGGTATGTTTTCCAGTTCGCTTAAACTGCTGGCAATTGCCGCTTCGTTTGTTCTGGCTCTGGTGTTAACGCCTCTGGTCGCAGCCACAGCGCGCCGATTCGGTATTGTCGCCAAACCCAAGACCGACCGTTGGCACAAGAAGCCGACCGCGATGCTGGGCGGGGTCGCCATCTGGCTGTCTGTTGTCATCCCGAATGTTCTACTCGTTCCCGATACCACATATGAATGGGTAATTCTGCGTGCTAGCGCATTTCTGTTTTTGGTCGGTCTCGTTGATGACCTGATCCATCTGAAGCCCTATCAAAAACTGATTGGACAAGTACTGGGCGCCGCCTACGTTGTCTACTACGGATTGACACTTCCGTGGACCCGTTCACCACTCATCAATATGGCCCTGGCGATCTTCTGGTTGATAGCAATCACAAATGCGATCAATCTGCTCGACAACATGGACGGCCTGGCTACGGGTATTGCGATCATCGCCGCCGGCTTCCTCGCTTTGAGCTTTGTTAATACGGCACAGTACGTCGACGCACTGATACTTCTTTCATTCGCGGCAGCACTGCTTGGATTTCTCGTTTACAACTCGAATCCCGCATCGATCTTCATGGGTGATTGCGGTTCGATGTTTGTGGGATTCTTTCTCGCAAGTTCGGCGCTGGTGAATGTGAGCGGCGGCCGTTCGAGAAGTTTCCTGCCGGTGCTGGCTGTTCCTATCCTGGTTTTGTTCATTCCGATCTTCGATACGACTTTTGTCACGATCTTAAGAAAACTTTCGGGTCGCGCTGCCTCGCAGGGCGGACGCGATCATACGTCGCACCGTTTGGTCGCCTTAGGATTGTCCGAGCGACATGCGGTGTGGATGCTTTACGGCTTCGCTGCGCTTTCGGGGTTGCTGGCCGTCGTCGTTCAGCGCGTGAAACTCGACGTCAGTCTAGCCGCGATCGCGGGATTCACGGTTTTGCTGACATTGCTCGGTGTTTACCTGTCGAAGGTAAAGGTTTACGACGAATCGGAATCAGAGCAGGCCATCAAGGGGAAAGCCCTGTACGCGTTTTTGATCGACGTCTCTTACAAGCGCCGAATCTTCGAAGTGCTGCTCGATCTCATCTTGATCATTCTCGCCTACTGGAGTTCATACGCCATAAAGTTTGGTCCGTTTTCCGACAGCCCTCAGTGGAAACTCTTCATCAGAAGTATTCCCATCGTGCTGTTCATGAAGATGTCGGCCTTTTTAGTGATGGGCGTGTACCGCGGGCTATGGAGATACACAAGCATTGACGACCTGATCGTGTTTGCGAAGGCGGTGATACTGAGTTCGATCGCCAGTGTCATAATCATTCTTTTCACGTTCAGGTTTGAAGGATTCTCACGCGCGGTTTTCGTGATTGATGGTGTCTTAATGTTTCTGCTGCTGGCGGGAAGCCGGATGGCGTTTAGATTATTCCGGCAGGTGTTGCCCGCGAACGGCAACCGAAACGGACGCCGCGTGTTGATTTACGGGGCCGGCGA
The DNA here is from genome assembly GCA_035457565.1 of Pyrinomonadaceae bacterium. Lineage (GTDB taxonomy): Bacteria > Acidobacteriota > Blastocatellia > Pyrinomonadales > Pyrinomonadaceae > PSRF01. The sequence goes on from DATIBJ010000208.1 coordinate 4,586, forward strand.
TGGCGGAGAATTATTGCTGCGTGAGCTACTGAACAATCGCGAACTGGCGCTGTCGCCAATCGGCTTCCTCGACGACGATCCTTCGAAGAGCGGCAAATTAATTCATGGCTTCAGAGTTTTCGGCGGCAACGGCGATCTCAGCTCTGTATGCGACCAACAGCAGGTCGATGAAGTTGTGATCTCCAGTATGAAGATGACAGAAGAAAGAGTTGAAGAAGTCGTTCGCTGTTGTGCGGCGCGCGAAATCGTCGTGAAGAGAATGCGGATTACAATGGAGACGCTCGAACCGCAGTAAGTTATCGTCATCTGCAATGCCTCAGGAACTAATTCACTTAACAACACGCAAATCGACGATTCGCATTTTGATGGTCTTGTTTTTGACCATGGCGGCGATCTGGTCGTACTTCGTTGTAAGTTGGTATCTCGCCAATACTTTCGCAGAGAATCTTCCGCCGAGTGAGCGTGACCTCGATATCGCTCGCATGGCCGTTTCGATGGCCCCTGATGACCCGCTAGTGCATTGGCGACTCGGCACCGTATCGCAATCAAAACTTCCGATCAATCAGATCAATCAGGCGATTGCCGAGTACGAAAAAGCGGTCGCTCTTTCGCCTAACGATTATCGCTTTTGGACTGCCCTCGGCGTGGCCTACGAGCAAGCCGGAGAACACGACAAAGGAGAAGTAGCCCTGCGGCGTGCAGTCAGTCTTGCGCCGTCGTACGGCCATCCGCATTGGTTTCTCGGGAACCTGTTGCTGCGTCGTTCACGTTACGACGAGGCATTCGCGGAGCTACGCCAGGCGAGTGATGCGAACGAAGAGTTTCGTCCGCAACTGTTCATTCTGCTGTGGGAAATCTTCGGCTCGGATTTTGATTCGTTGAGTAAGGCGGTTGGCGACAAAGCCACCACTCGCGCAGATTTCGCGCTGCACCTATTGAAACAGAAGAGGTTCGACGAAGGTTTGCGACTTTGGGCAACGCTCTCGAGCAGCGACAAGGTTGCGAACAAAGCGACCGCCGATGCGATAGTCACTAGTTTGCTCGCTAACCAACGTTATTACGACGCACTCAACGTTTGGAATGACGTGGCGCCCAATGCCGAGAGTCGTGCGGCTATCGACCGCATCACTGATGGCGGCTTTGAACAAGTGGCGAACTATGGATCTGATATGGTCTTCGCATGGCAAGTGAAGAACGCCCCCCAGGTACAAATAGGCGTTGACCCCGCACGCGGTCATACTGGCAAACGAAGTTTGCGTCTTGTATTTCAAGTGCGACAAAAACTGTCAGGACTGGGCGCCTCGCAACTTATCGCGGTATCACCCGACACTGAATACGAATTGGAGTTTTATCGAAAGTCACAGCAGCTTGAAAGCGGAGCGACGCCGTACATCCGCGTAATGAATGCGTCAAACAGTGTGGTACTCGCCACCTCGGATGGGGCAGCAAACGGTGACAGTGATTGGCAACGTGTCGGACTGACTTTCAAGACGCCTCCGAAGAGTCAAGCTGTGATTATCAGTATTGAGCGCGATAAATGTCTTGATACTGACATTTGCCCGATTTTTGGAACGGTTTGGTATGACGACTTCAGTTTCAAACGACGTTGAAGTTATTTCCGTTCAGAGTTCGACGGAAGTAGCACGTGCGAGCGCTAAACCGGAGGTGTACCGGATTCGTCACACGCTCGCCAGTCGATTTCTCGTTCTTACCGTCTGTGTAGCAATCGTTCTTTCAGCGCTGGCGTACGGCACCGTGCACTACTGGGCACTCAGCGTTTTCAATCTAGGCGCCCTGACGATTCTTTGTCTCTGGGTGGTCGATGGGTGGTCCATCGGGCAACTCAGAATTAGCAAAAATCCTTTGCAGTTACCTCTATTAGGAGCGGTGTTACTCGGAATACTTCAACTCCTGCCTGTGCGAGCTGCCGCAGATAGTGGGCTTGGCATTAGCCTCTCGCAGTCGCTATCGCTTGACCCGAACGCGACGCGACTGGTGATCGTGCAGTTCGTAAGTTTGTTCGTCTACTTTGCAGCGGTGCTGGTGTTCATCGACACACCGCGACGTCTGCATCTGATGGTGCGGACGATCATGATCTTTGGGTTTATTCTGGCAATGTTCGGCTTGACTCAGTCGTTTACAAGTCCGACCAAGGTCTATTGGATCCGGGAACTTAACCAGAGTACCGCCTTCGGTCCTTTCATCAACCGCCATCACTTCGCTGGGTACATGGAGCTGACGCTCGCGTTACCTTTGGGATTGTTGTTCGCAGGCTCCGTCGATCGTGAGAAGAAGCTTCTCTATCTGTTCCTGGCTGGAATGATGGGCGTCGCGCTCTTTATGACTACTTCAAGAGGCGGCGTGATTAGTCTCTTTGCGGAAGTACTTTTCTTTGTCGTCGTCACCGCGTTCTGGCGAAAGGATAACGAGCGCACGGGCAGACGCCAGAGCAGGATCCGTCGTGCAGCTGTCCGACTTGGTTTGGGAGCGGCGCTGGTTATTGGGTTGGTCATTGGCGTTGCGATGATCGGCGGCGGTGACCTGCCGCTAAATCGTTTGGTTGACAGTGTGAACACAAATGATCCAACCACGGGACGCGCTCATTTTTGGTCGGTCACAGTCAATATGATCAAAGCGCATCCAGTACTTGGGACAGGGTTGGGTGCGTTCGGAGTCATCTATACGCGCTTTGATACTCGCAATGGCATGCTGCGGTTGGAGCAGGCGCATAACGATTATCTGCAGGTGCTTTCCGATGGTGGGCTCGTGGGTGCGTTTCTCGCGTTGGCTTTCGTTGCTCTGTTGTTTGCTCGTGCTTTCTATCGGATGCGAACACGAGATCCGTTTCGACGCGGTGTTGCACTGGCGTCACTTGGCGGCTGTTTAGCCGTATTGGTCCACAGTTTCTTTGACTTTACTCTGCATACCACCGCGAATGCTCTCCTGTTCTTAGTGCTGGCTGCGTTAGCGACTTTGAATGGTCGCGTTGAAATCGTGCCGCGTCGTCGCAAGCGTCGACGTTCTACGGCAATCATCGAGGATAAAGCCGTTGAGCAGCCGGATTTGAACGACGCGGTGGTTAAGGTAATATGAGGCGCCTCTTGGAGTTCGGTAAGTCGCCGCCACCCAGAAAACAATGGCTTCAGCAGCTTCCGCAAAAGACGATACAAGTGCCAACTTAACAACCGAAACATCATCGGTTCCGGGTTTGTGTTTGACCGCCTCACTTAGACATAACAAGCCTGACGCCCTGAACCAGCGTGTCGACGGCCAATGGGTGAACATTTCGGCAGCTCAGTTTGTCGAGAGAGTTAAGAATGTCGCTTTGGGACTCGCTGCATTAGGTATCCGGCCCGGCGATCGGATTGCCCTGCTTTCCGAAAACCGACCGGAATGGTCAATCGCCGATATGGCGATCCTCAGTCTCGGTGCGATCAACGTGCCTATTTACACTACGCAGGCCGTCGATCAAATTGAGTTCATTCTCGCTGACTCGGGTTCGCGCGCGATGTTCATCTCCAATCGCCGACTCTTTAGACACGCCCGCCCTGCTCTTAATAACAGGCACGTAGAACATCTGATCTTCTTCGATAACGACGTAGCTGAGGATCTCGATCGCGCGCTAGCTTTGGAGGAGTTGGAACGTAGTGGAAAAGAACACGCTCACCAGCGGCCGGAAGCGTTCGAAGCTTATTTACATGCAGTGCGGCCCGACGATCTGGCAACCATTATTTATACCTCAGGAACTACGGGCGAACCGAAAGGCGTGATGCTCACGCACAACAACTTCATTTCTAATGTTCTGTCGATCAGCAAAGGCTTACCGATCGGAAACACCGATACCGCGCTGTCAGTTCTTCCTTTGTCTCACATCTTCGAACGAGCGGGTTTCTACGTCTTCTGCTACAGCGGAGTTTCGGTTTACTACTCTCCATCCTTCGATCAGGTTGGAGAGAATCTGCGGGAAGTGCGACCCACGGTGATGACGGCAGTGCCCCGTCTCTTTGAGAAGGTGTATCACCGGATCATCAAGAAGGGCATGTCTGAGAAAGGTCTAAAGCGTAAGATCTTTACGCGGTCGTTAAAAGTCGGACAGCGTTTTGGTGAACTGACTGACGCGCGCAGAAGAGTGCCTGCGCGACTCCGCTTACAGCAAAGGTTGGCAAGCAATCTTGTTTTCTCGAAATGGCGTGAAGGTGTTGGCGGCAGGCTGCGCTACTTTGTTTCGGGTGGTGCGCCGCTCGCACCGGCGCTTTCTTACGCTTACATCTCCGCTGGAATTCCGATTCTGCAGGGCTATGGTGCAACTGAAACTTGTATAGTTTGCGCAAACCGCCCGGACAACAATCAGGTCGGATCAGTCGGCGTTCCGTTCGAAGGCATTGAACTGCGAATTGCCGAAGATGGTGAGATTCTGGTGCGCGGCCCCAACGTGATGCGCGGATATTACGGTCAACCCGAAGCGACTGAAGCAGTCTTGAAAGACGGATGGTTTGCCACCGGCGATGTGGGTCATCTGGATCAGGAAGGGCGGCTTTACATTACCGATCGAAAGAAGGACCTGTTCAAGTTATCGAATGGCAAGTATGTCGCGCCGCAACTTATTGAAAGCTTGCTGAAAGAAAGCGAGTTTGTGAGTCAGGTCGTCGTCGTCGGGACAGGTCGAAAGCAACCAGCCGCTTTAATCGTACCCGACTGGGAAAATCTAAATCAGGCACTAAACGCCACCGGAGAAAATCTGCCGAAAGACCGGGCGGAACTCAGCGAACATCCGACCGCCGTAAAAATAGTTCAGCGCGATGTTGCGAAGTTGACCTCCAGCCTCGCCGATTACGAACGCATCCGACGCGTCGCCTTGATTCCAAACGAGTTTAGTATTGATAGTGGCGAACTCACTCCCACCCTCAAGGTAAAGCGCCGCGTGATCGACGAGCGCTATAACGACCTCATCGAAGATCTTTATTCCTGAGCATTCACTTCCTTAACAGACAGCAAGCCCTCAGCCGCGACTTCTCTTTTGTTACTTTGGCAGAGCAGAGATTCGGCCAGGATACGGAGGTTCATTGGAATCTCGGGGGCTTTGTAATCACGTTTTCTTGGGGCCTTGTGGTAGGCAAGTAAAGCAAGTTCGGCGGAGCAGAATTCGCAAGCCGAAAGGTGGAGTCGAACGAGTGTAAGAAGTTCTTTGGGTAGTTCTTTGGTGCGATATGAGAGAAGGGTGCTGGCCGACGGACAGGCCACCGTTTTCTCGAATACCGACTTGTTCTGAGAGTTCATCCTACCCCCTGAGCTTACAGAGACAACACGGAGAACGTACGTTGGAAAATCCGTCCAACTGGGAGGGCGATCAGGGGAGGCGGGTCGTTGCCTCAACTGTTATTAGCAGCGGCGGACATTCTCCTTGTTCAACAATACAAAATAGCGAATAGGGTCCGCATTCCAGAGCTTTTTCAGCCTTTTTTCTGGCGTTCAGTGGGTTATCCGAGTGTAAAAACCTGTTGCCCATTATTGAAAATGCTGGTAACATGCCTTCGTCGTCATTGGCGCAGGCTGCTCAATGACTCATTCCAGGACGGCCCACCTGCTTTGTGCGGAACATCGGGCACACGATAAGACGTTTTCCACAGCTCGCCTCAGGCCGGCACTAAAGTCTCCAATACATCAAACGCAGACTTCAACAGGTCGTAAGAACCCCCAGTTTTGACCTTTTGTGCTTAGCCGGTTGGCGGGCCGTAATCGAGCCAGGGATCTCCTTACCAGACGTCGAGCGCCAGGCAC
>DATIBJ010000209.1:0-22508 GCA_035457565.1 Pyrinomonadaceae bacterium
AACTCGATTTGGAGACTAGATCCTCGTAACACCTGGGGCTCAGATCCTGAACACCAGTTTTAAATATTCACCGGCTCGAATGACGGCACGGTCCTTGAAGCGCTCCCCAGCATGAGTACTTTTAGCGAACCTGCAATGAGCAATTGCAACACTGACAGTCAGGACAGAATCGAGAACTCATTATGCGAGTTTGAAACTCCGAGAAAAGGTGAGAACAGATATCTAACGGTCCCTCAATTGGCCGAACGCTTACAGATAAGCGAGAGCACGATCTATGGGTGGGTAGATCGTGATTCTATTCCTTTCCTCATGGCAGGAGATCTACTTCGGTTTGATCCAAATGCGATTGACGTGTGGATGTTAGCAGGAGCTGATCGCAAGCGTGAAAAGAAACGTGCACTTCATGTGCGTGTGGTAAAGTAGCGCCCGCTCCTGGCGGCTGCAACCGGAAAGGGAGCAATTGAATGACAGTTCGAAAACGCGGATCTCGCTTTCACTACGATTTCAGAATCCGCACACAGCGTTATAGAGGCGCAATACCAGAAGCCCGCACAAAGGCCCAAGCTCAGCAGGCAGAGGTAAAAATCAAGAACAAGATTTACGAACGCAAGTACGGAAAGATCTCGGCTAGTCAAAACTTTGCTGAATTTGTTTCCAATACATATTTACCATGGGCCAGAGCAAACAAACGGTCCAGTCGCGACGACGAATTACACGCAAATGTGTTTTGTCGGCATTTTGGTAAGAAGGTTCTGAATGAAATCGACCAGCAGATGATCGAGGATTTCAAAGTCAAGAGAATGAAGACAATCACCCGCTATGGTAGGCCGCGAAAACCTGCATCGGTTAACCGGGAGCTTGCGATCCTATCTGGCATATTTTCTATGGCAGTTGATTACGAAGAAATAGCCCAAAACCCGTGTAGAAAGATAGAGGCACTTCCGGAGAATAACCAGCGAACGCGACATCTAACTTTTGACGAGGAAGATAGATTGTTTGCTGCCCTCTCAGGCGATCGAAAGTACCTAAGTCCACTTGTGACAGTGGCAATTTACTCCGGACCGCGACGAGGAGAGTTGCTGAAGCTCCGTTGGTCAAATGTGGACTTTGACCTCAACGTCATCTACTTCACCGAAACAAAAACCAACCGCGACCGTTCCGTACCCATGGAGCCGATCGTGCAGGAAGCTCTGCTCGAACTGCGCGAGCAAGCTGGGGACTCGGAATACGTCTTTACGAACCCGGATACCAAAACACGGTATACCGACATCAAGAAGTCCTTCTCAGCTGCATGCCGAGAAGCGGGTATCACCAACTTCACGTTTCATGACTTGCGTCATACGTTTGGCACTCGGTTGGCCGATGCCGGTGTTGACGTTGTGAAGATCAAAGAGTTGATGGGTCATGCTTCGATTGTGACGACCATGCGGTACATTCACGCAACGGATCAAGGAAAGCGTGGGGCGATCACGGTTCTGTCAGAGTATCGGCAGCTACGTAGCCAAAAGGTTGGTCACAACTTGGTCACAAACGAAAGCGGCAGGCTGCTTCAACCTGCCGCAAGTCATTGATAAAAATGGTGAGCCGAGCAGGGCTCGAACCTGCGACCCGCTGATTAAGAGTCAGCTGCTCTACCAACTGAGCTATCGGCCCGTAGCGAGAAAGAATTATAGGTTCCGAAAAAGGGAAGTCAAGCAGCGAGGATTTGTACTTTCGTCGTTTGGTCAAATCGTTCGCAACTAAAGAACGGGAGCGAAGCGACCGATTTCAATTGACCACGCACACAATGCACATTGAAATCGGTCGCTTCGCTCCCGTTCTTTAGTTGAGTCATACGACATCGAGTCTTAATGCATGTTGAGACAAACTAAAGTGTATCGGACATCACGCCGTTGCACACTCACGCTCTGACAACAACTTCTGAACTGCATCGATCAATCCGTCTATGTCAGGCTTAGGTACGTAAGCGGCGGCGCCGGCTGCCATCGCTTGCTGTCTGTGAATCTCGTATGCGTCGCCGGTGTAGAAGATGCAGGGAACGCCAGGAGTCAGAGCAGTCAAGGTCGAACACAAATCGAGACCCGATCCGTCGGGCAGGCGTTTGTCCAAAACGTATAAATCAAATTCATGCGACGTGGCGAGATCGCATGCTTCTTTGATGGTTGCAGCTACCTTCACTTCGTAGTCCTCTTCGGCGAGAAGCAGCTGCAACATCGCAGAAGTGTCGTCGTGGTCGTCCACACAGAGAATGCGGCATTTCGACTTAGGGGCATCGGACATTTTGGGGAACCTCCTTGCAGGGTAAACGTGGAAACGGGGACTGCGGACGGAAGATTATAAAACAGGACCACGCTTCTGCCTACTGCGGCGCTCTTTCTCTGTGTGACCTTTGTGATCTCCGTGTTTCTGTGGTGTTGATTGTGCCTGAGAAACTCAACTACAGAGACACGGACAACACCAAGGATACACAGAAAAACTGAAGACACCACACAATAGAACCAGGCCCAGGAGGTGGGGACGTGTTTCAGTGCCTTACAAAGTGGAAACTCGCCTGTATTCGACTTTTTCTTTTAAGTACTACGTATTTCGGATCGTTCACCCTTTCTTGCGATCCAGTACTAGCAAGGTGGGCAGTTCCCTCCTGCCCACCGCCATTACCAGGAGCAGGAGGCAGGAACAGGAGGTAGGAGCAGCAGGCAGGACACGAGCAGGACAGATCTCTTCCTGTTCCTGCGTGGTGCCCCTGCTTCCTGTCACTTCTTTAACGCGTTCTGGATTGCTTTCAGAAGTTGGTTGAGTACCTCGATGTCTTCGTCTTCGGGTTCGAGTTGACGATATCGCTGCAGCGCAGTCAGCGCGCCATTAAGATCACCGAGCTTGTGATAGACGAGCGAGAGGTTGAAGTAGACTAACGAAAAGCCGGGCTCGATTTGCGCGGCCACTTCGTAATGCAGTTTCGCTAGCTGTAAATCGCCGGCATCGTAATAGAGATTCGCGAGGTTGTAATGCGCTTCCACGTGACGCGGGTCGTTTTTGAGGGAAAGCGTGAAATGATCGAGAGCCGTTGCAACTGCGCCCTGCTCAAGGTTCATGATGCCGAGATTGCAATAAGCCTCAGCAACATTGTCGCCTTCATTAATTGCTTCGACGTAATGTTCCGCCGCATTAGGATCACCTTGTTCGTGTAACAACAAGGCCTCTTCAAAAGGTGTCAACAGACGCGACACACGACTCGGTTCAGTGCGAAACAGGTGCAGTTGTCCCTGCAGCTCAGCTTCGATCTGTCGAATGCTGTGACCCTGGGAGCGAAGTTCGCGAATACGACGAAACTGTGTGAGTGCCTGGAAATCGTAGATTAGATCGCCGCCTTCAGAACCTGACGACGCCTGAATAATTCCTTGCTCAGTCCAACGACGAATCGTTTTCTCACTCAGACCAAACAGTTGTTTGATCTCTTTGACAGAGTAAGAAGATTTGACACGTTGATAGTCTGCCTTTGAAGGGACAGGTGAGGGGAATGAAATGACCTTGCTTGTGTTTTCGTTCATTAACGAGGACGGACTGCTCTTTGGAGTGCGGTGACCTGTCGCTTTCCAAACGCCTCCGAGTCGGCGCACTCCAAAGAAAACTACGAAGCCTTACGCTTCTTTGCTGTCGTCTTCGGCTTCACCAGCGAAATCTGCGGCTTCTTCTTGGTAGTCGCTGTTGCCGGCGCTTTAATCATCGGCTTGCGGCTTGACTGCTGCAAGCTCTTCTTCAACGCGCTCATAATATCAAGTCTTGGAAGTTCTTCAACCTCAAATTCCACAACCTTGTTTCCTTTGATCTTCGAATCGATCAACTTCTTCAGCGCTTCGTGATAGTTGTCAGTTGTATCGATCTCCTCGAGAGTCGTCGCCATCTCCTGCACAAGCGTGGTCGCGAGTTTCAACTCATTCTTGTTGAGCTTCTGCGCGCCTTCGATGTCAGGCACGTCTTCCATCTTGCGCAGCTCATGAGGATAGTGGAGCTTCTGCAGCACCAAACCATCGCCATGCGGAAACACTGCCACGAGATCTTCGCGGTCGCGGAGGATGACTTTGCCAATGCCGACTTTGCCCGTTTGCTTCATTACCTCACGCAACAACGCGTAAGGTTTCTCTGATACCGGTCCATCTGGTCCCGCGTAATACGGAGCGTCGTAGAAGGTGGTGGGAATCTCCGACGCATCGACAAACCCAACGATGTCCACGGCCTTGGTCGTCTTGATTTTGACTTTAGCAAGGTCTTCCGGTTCGACGATGGCGTAGCGATCGGGCTCGTACTGGTAGCCCTTCGTAATCTGATCCTGCGTGCAAACCTGACCGCACTTCTTGCAGCGCTTGTCGTAGCCGATGGGCCCGTAATCGTCGCGGTGCAGCTGGTTGAAACTAATCTTCTCGCTGGTTTCAAGGGCGTTGTAGACGCGGACCGGAATTGCTACGAGTAGAAAGCGTATGTGACCCTTCCAAATAGATCTCATTTGTCTCTCCTCATGCGAAACGCGGGCTGGGGCCCGCGCTGATGATCATCCTCTGTCTCTTGGTTCCGGCAGAGGGGCACGTATTATGCGGTCCAATAGATGGGGAAGTAAAGACTTAATTCATTGCCGATTGCCGATTGCCGATTGCCGATTGAAGAACAAACTTACCTTTTTCGTCCGAATTACTCGGAAGAACTTCGCCCGAATTACTCGGAAAAACAAAAAGCCGTGGCTCATCAGTGTCGGGAATTCGGCAATCGGTGATCGCAAGCGAAAAGAGCCAACGTAACACTGGGAGCGCGGACGTCCTCGTCCGCAAATGGGCGCAGCGAATAACCGTGCGCGACCGCGTCGCGTTGCGGACGAGGACGTCCGCGCTCCCAGTGTTACGCAGCGTGTAGGAGTGCATTCCGCATCGCCGCCGCTGATTGCCAACGCTGATTGGGATCTTTCGACAATGCGCGATCGATGATCTGGCAGATGGGTTCAGGAACACTCGAGGCTCTTTGCTTTAGAGGGATTGTGGGTTGTTCGAAGATTGCGCGGATGGTGTCGTTGATGCTGCTCTTCTTTTGAAGGTCGAGCGCGATAGTCCCACTAAGCAGACTGTAAGCAGTCATCCCAACAGCGTAAATATCCGATTGCGGACGCACGTCTCTGAAGTTGCGCAGTTGCTCAGGTGGCATGTAAGCGAGCGTGCCGGCCATTTCACCGGCCATCGTTACTCCGCTCATTCCTGAATGTGTGAAGCTCTTCGCGAGTCCAAAGTCCGTAAGCTTCGCAACAAGGTTTCGTCCTTCGCCGGTAACCAAAATGTTCTGATCCTTGAAATCGCGATGGATATAGCCTGCCGAATGGGCATAGGAGAGCGCGTCTAACGATTGCTCCAAAACTGAAATTGCGTCAGGGTAGGGAAGTTGGCCGCCATGACTTTCGGCGAGTCGAGACGCATCGCAACCGTTTATATACTCAGTTACAAGATAGACCACGCCATTGTGGGTGCCCCGATCGATGAACTCCACGATGTTCCGATGGCGAAGAGCCGCGGCGACATCGATTTCGCGCAAAAAACGTTTCATCGCTTTATCGCTAACGGCGAACTCTGGCAACAGAGTCTTGATAGCGACAGTGCGTCCAGTTTTTTGTTCACGGGCCAACATCACGGTTCCCATGCCACCACGACCGATCAACTTTACCGTTTCATAACCGGGAACCGATTGCGGGTTTTTCTTCAACTCGATCCGGCAGTCTTCACAAACGAACGTAAACTTCTCGTCCGCGGCGGATGCCTGAACTTGTTCTCGCCTTCCACAGTTGAGACATTCCACCATGATCATGAGTGCCGCGGTAGTCTGGTATTCCAGGCTTGAGTTCGGTTTTGACGGCTGAGCGTCCGCCGCGACACCGACCTCGACACACAGAACCGTTTCACCGCCTTGAATTCGATCGCCGTTATTTAGAAAAACCTGTTGCACTCTTTTTCCATTAACGAATGTTCCATTTGTGGAACCTAGATCGCGGAGAAACGAATGCGGCGGATTGATTTCTAAGAGGCAATGATTACGTGAAAAGAAGCGATCGTCCGGCAAACAGAGATGAGCGTCGCGGTTGCGACCGATTAAAAAACTGTCGTGTTGTGTGAAGGTGAAGATGCGGCCTTTGTAAGGTCCGGCAATGACTCTCAGGTTGACTTGCATTGGTTCATCGCCTGATCTGGGCTGGCGTCTGTCCTGATTTGTAGGGGCGGCGCTTGGCCGCCCCACTTACATTTTGAACACCTTGGGGCGGTCACGGAGGGCCGCCCTACAAATCAAGACACGACGAACCTTCTTACGGAGCTTGCCGGGAAATCGCAAGATCGTCAAAGGCGACCTCAACCGAATCACTAGTGTATAGCCCCGCGCGGCCGCCTTTATAGTTCTCGCTGTCGGGAATCGTCGTCAGGTATTGCCCGTTGACGTAAAACTCCAAATCACTGCCTTTCACTCTGACTTCGAGTTGGTTGGCCGTCGAGCCCGATTTGATCGCGCTCGATTTGGTCCTGGATACCACAGTCTTCTGGCTACCGTCTTTATGCATTACTACTTCAAACGCAGGTTCTTCGTCCGGGAAGATGAGGAACGCATAGTCTTCCAACTGTTTTGTCTTCGATTGGGCGCAGTGCACCATTAGACCAAACCCATGTGACGGTGCGGTGCCGTCAACGCTGCGTGCCGTCACCTTAATGGTCGCGTCTTTTGTCGAGTAGTCGTTCGAAGGTGCATACATCACCATGAACGTTTGTTCCTTCGACTTCATGTGATACTCATCGTCTGCATACCAGATATCACCAAACCGGAAGTTACCAACACTCCACTTCGTCTCTGAGAAGTCGTCAGACAAGTTCGTGGGTAAGTTGCTGCTGCCGTCACGAGGATTCACACTCGCGGTCGGACTTGCATTGGTGTTCGCCGATACGTTTGCGTTGACGTTGGTGTTCGCGATTCGGTTACTGTTCGTGTTCGTGTTGCCCCCCATGTTTGAAATGACGAGCAGCGCAACGACTAAACCAACGCCGAGAACCGCGACGAGAGCAAGGGCTCCCAGAACCCACCACAGCGCATTGGATTTTCTTTCGGGAACCGGCTGTTGCATCGGTGTCCATTGCGGCGGTGGAGGTTGCGGTGGCGGTGGTGCCACATGAGGCGTCACGGGATTTGTATCGGGTCGGTAAATCTCGGTCGGGGGCGGTTCTGCGGTGTTACGCGCGCTCGCGTAGCGCATCGTTGCATTTGGATCTGGCGGCGGTGGTGCGTCTTGCGTAAGCGGGGTGCCGTCTTCCAAACAGAAGTTCAGAGAAGCGTCAGTGTAGGTGCGATTGCAACTCGGGCAGCGTTTCATCAGACGATTCCTATGTTCGCATACGCTCGGCTAAAGTCGATCGTTGCCGATCAGTTCAGAACAGGAGCGAAGCGACTGCTTCCTCGTGCCGATTGTTGCGCTAGTCAAAGCAGTCAGTTCGCTCCTGTTCTGAACTGGTCGTGCGCCACTGTACTCCAAAAAGGTAAGGCTATCGAACATTCGAATCGAGAAGCTACTAAATAGCTCGGACGTCGATAAGGTTGGAAAATTGAGTCCATGGGCAAAAGCTCGTCAATTATATGGAAAGCGCGAACAGGCTCAAGGGCTCATCGGCTTGCCGCAACGTCCGCAAAACCTGGTTGTGGCAGGATAATTAGCACCGCACGATTTGCACAGCACTTCAACTGGCTTGGGCGCGCTCCAGTCGAGACGGGCACTGCCAATCGGTATTCCACAACGGCCGCAGAACTTAACGCTCGCCGGATACTTGTTTCCACACCGCGTACAGCTAACGTCAGTCGCCGCAGCTTCGACGTATGCGCCGCTGAGAGGCTCAATCGTTTCAGTTGTCGACGCCGAAACGGGTTCAAATGTGGTGTTGCCGCAGCGGCCGCAAAACTTCACGCCTTCCGCAAAACGAGAGTGACACTTAGTGCATTGAACGACGACAAGTGTCGTGGAGGATGGTCCAGTTCGACTGTCGAGGCTGCCGCCGCGCGACGGCGTCAATCGTTCACTCGAAACGCTCGGCTTAAACTGTGCCTCGATAATCTGTTCAGCGATATCACTGCGAACTTCGATCACTCTTTCATCATCAGGTTCGCCCACTCTCGACACTCGCAGGACATGTTGCCCGGGAGGGATTGAGCGGAGGATCACTCGACCGGAACGTCCGACACTGCCGTATCTTTCGTCATCGACGTAGACTTCTGCGCCTGACGGAGCCATGATCACCAGGCGAGAATCGCCTTTCTTCGCCTCTTCTTCGGAACTGCCGGCAACGGCCTTAGCAAACATGTCGAACCACCCGCTCGCCGACTCGGGACGATCTGTAGCTTCTTTTGCGAGCGCCTGCATGATTGCCGCTTCAATTTCTGGGCTGATGTCTGTGCGGAGAGTCGTCAGTGGTGGCGGCCCTTGCATTAGTTTTTGAGTGATCAGCTGCGTGATGTTCCCGGTGAACGGTGGACGCCCGCCGAGCATGTGATAAGCGATCGTTCCGAGCGCATAAATGTCAGCGCGTGCGTCTAGCTGAATCCCCGGCTGCATCTGCTCCGGCGACATGTATTCAGGAGTTCCGATGATTCCTCGAGAAGCTGGTCCACTGCCGGAAGCGACATCTCGTTCGGGATTCACGATTTTCGCCAGACCGAAATCACCGACCTTCACAAAGCCGTCTTCGCCTGCGGCTTTCGTTCGACGATGTTGCATGAGGAAAATGTTGGCAGGCTTTAGATCGCGATGAAGGATTCCTTCATCGTGCGCAGCATCTACGCCAGCGACTACCTGACGCAGAATGCTGGCCGCTCGTTGTGGGCTAACTGTCCCTTCACGTCGGAGGAGATCATAAAGAGTTTCGCCTTCGACATATTCCATCACGAGGAAGAAAACTCCTTCAGCGCTCTTGCCGAAGTCAGTGACGTCAACCACATTTGGATGGCGAATTGAAGCGGCGGCGCGTGCTTCGCGTTCGAAGCGCGCGATGGCTTCACCCTCTTGAAGATCTTCGTCGCTCAGGATGTCTGGGCGGACGGTTTTGACCGCCACTCGGCGTGTTAGAAGGTTTTGATCGCGTGCAAGGTAAACCTGACCCATCGCCCCGCGTCCAAGCCGTTTTTCCAATAAATATCGCGTCGCGAGGAGCCGCGTACCAGGGAGAGTCTGCTTCGTGTTTACCTCATCGTTTGGACAGGTAACCACATCGTCTTCGAAACAGAGTTCACAACGGGGGCACTCACGCATGGAGAGGGATAATACCAGACCGATTTTAGATTGGCGATTTTCGAAAATCAGGCCTAGATAGGGTATCAACTTCTTTACGATACCAGTTCTCTACATTTCGACCGCACCACGTACAGAACACAATTCTGATATTTGTGACAACGTAGTTCATGCCGCTGCGAGATCAGAGCAGCACGCAGCGCAACGTCTGGCGTCAAGCGGAATGGCGGTCAGACAATAAGGACAGTCTTTGGTGTTTGGCGGAGGTGGCGGTGCCGCTCGAAGCCGATTGACGGCTTTGATTACCAGGAAAACGGCGAACCCAATGATCAGGAAGTTGATTATGTCATTTAGAAATACTCCGTACGCGATGACTGGTAATCCTCGGAGCTGAGCGTCGGCGAGTGATTGCGGCCGAGCGCCGGATAAATCGTAAAACAGATTTGAGAAATCAGCTTTGCCGAGCACCAACCCAATAGGCGGCATTAAGATCCCTTCGACAAATGAAGTGATGATCTTTCCGAACGCTGCGCCAATCACTACTGCCACAGCCAGGTCGACTACGTTTCCTCGGGCGATGAACTCCTTAAATTCTCTCAACATGGTGCGTCTCCAGATGTGGGAATGCTTTCGAGCTTGTTGTCGTCGTTTACCAATGAGGGTTCATTAACGTTTCACGCACATCGCGTTACGGTTTTGGGATCGGAGGTCAGACATTATTCACAGCCTTTGCCGATCTTGAAGCCGGCTTTGGCCGCCTCTTCTGCGTTCTTGAAAACCAGACGATTGTCCGGGCTGATCGCTTTTGCGGCATCGCATGCAATCGGATAATAGTTCTTCGTTTTCTTGTCAGCGATCACCGAAGTGTCTTCTGCGCCCCCGTTCTCGGTAGCAGCTTCTACCGCCGCGTCTTGTTCTTCTTTTGCCTGGCGGCGTGAGGCGACAGCGTCGTCAGCACTTAAATCCATAATCTTTAGACTCGGTGCACGAGCAACAGTTGTCGCAATTAGCTGAAAGTCAGCGCAACGCATCTGGTGGCCGCGACTTCTGTATGCGGACCACGAATTCGGCAGCCGCAGTGACTTTGAAATTGCGCCGGCAAATTCGGTTAGATCCCGAATCTTGTAGCTCTCCTCAAAGCCGATCCAAATTGACGTCACATGTTCATCGAAGAGTTCCAGAGAAATACTTCGTACGTCGGCGAACTTCGACGCGTCCATCTTCGGATCAAACCCTGGGTTGATCGTGGTTTTTGAAACTCCGAAGTCATCCGTTTTCCCAAAGTGAACTTGCGGCACGAGAGTCTTTACCTGTTCCTTAGTCATCCCGAGGTGAAAGCCGAACAGTTCAGGCGCCGCAGGTAGATCAGAAATCTTCTGAGTGCATTGCGCGTTCGCGCTAACTGGGAAGACGGCTAGAAAAACTATTAGTGAAACGAGCTTCATGGCCAGGTGTGTTGTGAATGACGGACGAAGAACCAGTTCGTTAATAGTAACCGGGGAGGCAAGGCGGAACTTAGACCAAACCGCACAAGGTGTCAAACCATCTCATGCGATGATTTGTAGGGGTGGCCCTCCGTGGCCACCCCTCGTGCTTCTCTGTTCAAAAGAAAGGGCACGGAGGGCCACCCCTACAAATGAACCACTACGGAGATCATCTCACCAGCGAGCGAATGATGCCTTCGAGCGCGGCGGGTTCGAACGGAGTGGAGACATATTCATCACAGCCCGCCGCCAATGCCTGCTCACGAAACTGATCTGCGCCATAAGCGGAAACGGCTACGATTGGAACGCCGTTGAGTTCTTTGACTTTGCGTATTTGTCGCGTTGCAGCGAGACCGTCTAGCTTCGGCATCTGAACATCCATGATGATCAAATCTGGTGAATCGCTTTCGGCGCGCGCGACAGCGTCCAAACCGTCATGGGCTTCTACGACACGATAGCCCCGCTTCTCGAGCCACGTGCGCAAAAGTAGACGCGTGTCGTCAAAATCATCAACGACGAGAATGGTGCGACGCGCTTCTGAGTTGCTACTTGCTTGCATGGCGACCGATGAGGGGAGGGGGAATACGGAGAGGGTAGCACGACTGGTCGCGGAACGGAAAAGCAAAAACATTGCCGCTTGCCGATTCGCATTGCTTGGAGCGGTGCTTTTGAAAGTTATCCACTTTGGACGTTCGCGGTCTTTCAATCGGCAATCGGCAATGGGCAATTCCTATACGTCTTGTGATCGAAGCACTACTACCGTTCCAACAAAAAACACGAAGACCATTGCCGCGAGAATTACTAAATCCAACACATTACTGCCCCAGGGATGCAGGAAGTCGACGTAGCTGCTCAGATCGTCCGGCACTTTTTTAGCCGCTGGTATTTCCGGCGCCGGGCCTAACTTAGGTGCAGAAGGTCGCGTCGCCTGGCCGCCGCTGGCGAGAGTCTTCTGATAATCTTCCATCTTCTTCTTGAAATCCTCTGTGCTCTTCTCAGCGTCAGATTTGTAACGCTCGATCTTCTTCCGTGAGTCCTCAATGTTCTGATCGTTCTCTCTTTCGACCTGCTTGTAGACACCTCGACCATCATCCCGCTCCGAAGGTTGTGCGTCCTCATCTTTGGCTCGCAACACGTCGAGATCCGAGAGTCGTTTCATCTCGTCGAACGACCATGTTGCGGGCATCACCGCGCCAACCACTTTCGACATTCCGGTGGGAATCCCGACCAGACCTGAGAACAGAATCTGTGGAATAAGAATGAGTGGTACGAAGCTGGTCGCCATTTCAGAAGTTTTGACTACGGCAGACACAAAAAGACCAAGAGCGATGCCGACGAAGCCAGTAAGAATCATCACCAGCAATTGACCGCCTCCACCAAATGATCCGGGAATCGACATTAACCCCGCCAGGTCAAAAAACTTCAAAGTCGCAAACAGCAACACACACTGCAAGCCAACAATCAACAGCAAGACAAATATCTTTGAGCCCACGTAGGGAAGCAGGCGAAGATTCACCATTCGTTCGCGCTTGTAAACCGCTCGCTCTCGAATGATCTCGCGTGCTGAGATGGATGTACCAAACCAAAGAGAAACGAGTGCGAGTATGAAATAGATAAAGTCGCGCGGAGCTTTTGCCCCTACGACGAGATAAGTAAGCAGCGCAATGATCGGCGCCTGGCCAAACAGGATCAGCAAATTGAACTTGTCAGCAGATAAGACTTCGAGATAACGACGCGACAAAGTTGCCCACTGTCGCAACCAATCACCAAAAGTTCCGCGACGTCGAACAGGTGCGTTCGCTTTTGCGGCCCCCGAGACACTTCGCAAAGGCATCTCGACGTTCCACTTGTATTGCTCGGTCTGTAGAAATCGCTTTTTCCAGTCTTCTGCTACCTCTTCAGCAACAGCGTCCTTGCTTAGCTTGCCGTTTGCTGCCTTGAGACGATCAGTAATCGGGGCCTCGAGTTTGTCGTAGAGATCTTTGAAATTCTCCGCGCCGACATGTTCGAGCGCTTCCTGAGGGCGTCCGTAGAAGACCAACTTCCCACGCATTAGCACAACGAGTTTGTCGAATAGTTTGACATTCTCCATCGCGTGCGTCGTGAGGATCACGGTGCGACCTGATTCGGCAATCTGCCGGAAAAGTTTCATCACCTTCTCTTCAGTAGCTGGATCCAAACCTGATGTTGGCTCGTCAAGGAAGATGACCGAAGGCTTCGTGATCAATTCAACTGCGATCGACACGCGCTTCCGCTGTCCGCCGGATAATTGGGAGATCGGCACGTCACGTCGTTCAGCGAGTCCGGTAATATCCATCACTTCCGAAACTACCTGGTTAATCTCCTGCGGCGAGATGTCGCGCGACAGACGCAAGCGTGCGACGTAATACAGCGTTCGATAGACCGTCAGCTCGCGATGAATGATGTCGTCCTGAGGAACGTAGCCGATCGACTGTTTGAGTGATTCCAGATGCTGATAGAGGTCGAGGTTGTTAACAAGGACCTGGCCACTCGTTGCCGGCCGCATACCATTTAGCGAGTCCATTAGGGTCGACTTGCCGGCGCCCGATGGGCCCAGCAGCCCAACAAATTCATTCGGTGGAATACTCAGGTACACATCGTCCAACAAACGGATCTTTCCGCCGCCTGAACGGTTCTGAACTTCCTTCGTTATCTTCAGAACATCGAGACGTGTTTTTGCGCGCGTGTCGAGGACGACAACACCGCGCTCAATGTTTGTGTGTAATAGGAATGGCCCGATTTGAACGACGTCTTCTGGTGCGAGTACTCTTCGTCCGCTGATTCTTTGTCCGTTGATGTAAGTGCCGTTCGTCGAATTCAGATCTTCGATTAGAACTCCGGCAGTTGTATGCGAAAGTCGCGCGTGTCGATTCGAGATCAGCAGACCATCGAGATGAATCTCACATTCCTGGTCTCGCCCAATTGTTAACTGTGGAAGGTCAAACGGACGTTGCAGAAACACCTGTTGTTCGTTTGCATTGGCGTCTTTGCTTCTATGCTTGTCTTGTAAAGAACCCGTGTCCGGTCCGGCAACAATCGTTCGATGTTGCACTGGCTGTTGTAATCGACCGCTTGGAGTAACAGAAGCGACTCCGGCAGGAACGCCAACTGGTCGGAGATTCGCACTGCCTGACGTTCGGAAGCGAATGCTTGGACCGCCAGGTCCGAGCTGAATGACGTCGTTATTGTTCAAGACTTCGACGCCGTTGATTCGTCGCCCATTCAGAAACGTCCCGTTGAAACTCCCAAGATCGACAAGGACAAAGGAGTCAGCTTGACGTCTAATTTCTGCGTGACGGCGTGATACGTTCGCGGCTTCGAGTGTGATTTCGACTTCAACCCCGCGCTCGCGTCCCAGGCGTGTGATGTCTTTGACGATTTCGATCTTACGTCTGGAGGTGCTTTGGTTTCCGGCAGGTTCGAAGAGTTCGAGGTAGGCGTTGATCATGGTTTGGGGGACCGTGTTCGATAAACTTCAGTTTGTCGTTAACGTTCGAGCTAGAACGATGGGTCGTTGAATCTACCGGACCTTCACGACAAACTGAAGTTTATCGAACATTAAGAATGGTACCCGCGGCAGGGGTCGAACCTGCGACCTTTCGCTCCGGAGGCGAACGCTCTAATCCACTGAGCTACGCGGGCAGAAGACTTGAGGCACAAAAGATAGCATAGGCTGAAATAGTGTCGCTACTTTGCGAACTCTCTGCACTGGTTGACTCAACTCTCTGCGTTCTCCGCGTCTCTGTGTCCTCTGCGTTTTAAATGTGTGTGTTCGAATTTAACGCGTCAAAAATTAACGCAGAGGACGCAGAGACTTGGAGAACGCTGAGTTAAAGCAGAGAGTTGGATGCAAGGGAAGGCGATGAACGATTAGGTTATTGACTTGCTTTATGGATCGCTGCGACGATCCAATATGAGATCGCAGCCATGAGCCCAGCGGCGGGAATCGTCAGTACCCATGCCCAGACGATCCGACCCGCCACTCCCCACTTCACCGCAGACAATCGTCGAGTGGCGCCCACACCAACAATCGATCCAGTGATTGTGTGTGTAGTAGAGACGGGAGTCCCGGTGAGGGTCACGTACGCCAGCGTAACGGCAGCGGCTGTTTCCGCGCAGAATCCGCCAACAGGTTTAAGTTTCGTTATCCTCGTGCCCATCGTCTTCACGATCCGCCAACCGCCCGAGAGCGTGCCAAGCGCGATTGCAGCGTGTGCGGAGAGAACTACCGAAAGCGGGATCGGCGGCAACGTTCCATTTGGACCATAACTCAATCCCCAAATACCGCCGGCGGTGAGAACAGCCGTGATGATGCCCATAGTTTTCTGTGCGTCATTGCCGCCATGCCCGAGTGAGAAGGCAGCAGCAGAAAACAACTGACCGCGACGGAAAACTTTGTCGACTTTCGTTGGCGTCGCCCGGCGGAAGATCCAATAGACCAAAACCATTATTGTGAATCCAAGGACCATTCCGATCAGCGGTGAGAGCACGATGAACTTCAGTGTCCGCAACCAAACATCCGTCTTTAACAAACCACTGACGCCACCGTAAGCTGCGATTCCGGCGCCTGCGTACCCGCCGAGCAGAGCATGAGAACTCGATGTTGGCAGACCGAGATACCAGGTGATCAGGTTCCAGATAATTGCCCCTAACAGAGCAGCCAGCAGAACGTACAGTCGCAGTTCTGGAGTGATGAGGTCCATTCGCACGCCATCGCCGATCGCTTTGGCGACCCGCGTACCGAAGACTGCGAAGGCGATGAAGTTAAAGAAGGCAGCCCAGATAACCGCCAAGCCTGGAGAAAGAACGCGAGTAGAAACGACAGTTGCGATTGAGTTGGCTGCGTCGTGAAAGCCGTTGATGTAATCGAAAATAAGTGCGAGGAAGACGAGAATTATGACGAAGGCTAATGTGGCGGTCATGTATCGGGTCTAGGTATGCTTGATAATCACGCTCTCAATAATATTCGCGACGTTCTCACATCGATCAATGGCGGCCTCAAGCTTCTCGTAAATCTCTTTCCACTTAATTACTGTCAGCGGATCTGGAGAATCGTGAAAGAGTTCAGCGATCGCGGCGTGATAGATATCGTCGCCTTCATTCTCCAACCTGTGAATCTCGACGAGACGCGGCGTGATGTTCTTCGGTCGTTGAAGAGTAGAGACGATCTCTTTAAGCTGTTCTGCCATTCTTCCAATTACGTCGGCCAGGTCGCGCGCGTGATCAGTGATTTCGCGCACGTCGAAGATCACAATTGCTCGGGCTGCATCGTCAATGAGGTCGACGATATCGTCCAGAGCAGACGACATCATGTAAATGTCTTCACGATCAAAAGGAGTGATGAACGACTTATTAAGGCGCGTGGCGATGCTATGAGTAAGTTCGTCGCACGCGTGTTCCAAACCCTTAATGCGCTGAGCGTAGCCCGCAAAGTCCGGATTCTTATCAGTTAACATATCCCGAAGCTCGCGTGCGGCGTCGGAAATGTAAACCGTCATCTGATTGAACAGATCGAAGTATTGCTCTTCCTTTGGCAGGAGACTTAGAAATGCCATCTCTGGATAATCCGCAGAAGCTGAATAATGGAGCAGGCGCGACTATAACTTACGCAAACTAATTTTGTCACATGAAGTTCAGATACAATTTAGGACAGTATCAGGCCGGGTGCGCTTTCATTGAAGTTTTTTCCTTCTTACAGTACAAGCTAATGCTCCGCAGTGATGCGATACACCCATGACCTTCGATTCCTTTTCAGAAGTACAAAAGCTAATGCGGCTGGAGTCTGCGGCGATTGGCGAAAGTGCCACTCGTCTGGATCCGGCTCAGGTCCAACGCGCGATTGATTTGTTGTCGCAGTGCCACGGTAAGATTGTGATCCTCGGGGTCGGCAAGTCGGGAATTATCGCCCAGAAGATTGCGGCGACGATGACGAGTGCAGGCACGGCCGCGATCTATCTGCATCCTTCTGACGCCCTGCACGGTGGATTGGGAATTCTTCAGTCGAACGACCTCGTTGTTGTGCTTAGTAACAGCGGCGAAACTGAGGAGATAATCGGCATCCTTCCACACTTGAAAAACCGCGGCACGCCGCTTATCTCGATCGTCGGCAATACCAATTCAACTCTGGCGCGACGCGCTGACGCTGTGCTGGACGCTTCAGTCGATCAGGAAGCGTGTCCCCTCAATCTTGCACCAACAACGAGTACGACTGTTGCGCTTGCGATCGGTGATGCTCTGGCGATGACGCTGATGAAAGTGAAGGGCATCACTACCGATGACTTCGCGGTAAATCATCCGGCGGGACAGCTCGGCAAGCGACTCACTTTGCGCGTAGCCGATTTGATGTACGACGGCGAAAGTGCGCCGAAGGTTGGAATGGGAGCATCCTGGATCGAAGTCGTGCGCGCGATCAGCAGTGGCGGATTAGGTGCAGTGTGTGTTGTCGACGAAGTGGGACGATTGGCGGGCATCATCACTGACGGTGATCTTCGGCGTGCTGTAGAACAGACGGATCACGATGCGCTATCGAAACTGACGTCAGACGACTTTATGACGCGGCGACCGATAGTCGCCGGCCCAGATCTGCTGGCGGTTGAGGCGTTAAGGTTGATGGAGAACCGACCATCGCAGATTTCAGTATTGCCAGTGGTTGATGGTGATGGTGCGTGCGTTGGATTGATTCGGTTGCATGACATCGTCCGCAGCGGCCTGTAACCTCAACCAAAAGAATATCCACAGATTAAGATTCTAAAGAGCTAAGTTGAGAGAGCAGATCCCTTCCTTCCGTTGTGGATTGTCTCTCAAACTTAGCTGTTTAGAATCTTAATCTGTGTAATCTGTGGACCCTCTTCTTTTCGCAGCGGGCATGTCGACGATATCCCATGCAGATCTCACACGGAGAAGTTTCGACATCAAGCCTGCGTGGAGGATGTGGCCGCTTCGTTCCGCAATGACCTTTCCGAGGATGGGCATTCCGAGTAGCGCAAGGTCGCCGATGATGTCGAGGATCTTATGTCTGACAAACTCGTCCCGGAAACGTAGTCCCGTCTGATTCAGCATTCCTTCCTTAGTCAAAACAATCGCGTTATCAAGTGAGCCGCCGCGAATCAAGTTTGCTTTTCGTAGCGATTCAATTTCCTGCTCAAAACCGAAAGTGCGAGCTGCCGCAATGTCTCGACTAAACGCCCCGTCGCTCAATTCGACAGATAAACTCTGCACGCCAATCATGGGATGACTGAAATCGATGAGACAGTCGATCTGATAGGTGTCAGCGGGTTCGATTGTAATGCGCCGGTTACCTTGTTCAAACGAAACCTTCTCTCTAATCAAAAGTGCCCTTCGCGCCAGCGGCTGCTCAACTGTTCCGGCCTGTTCGATGATCTCAGCGAAGTTCTCCGCCGATCCGTCCATGATTGGGATTTCAAGGTTGTCGACTTCGATGAAGACGTTGTCCACACTCAGTCCGCGCAGCGCCGAAAGCAGATGCTCAACAGTTGACAGCATCACGCCGGTTCGCATCAGCGTTGTTGCGTAACCACAATGGGCCACGGATTCGACGGTCGCGGGAATCTCAAAACCGCCGAGGTCGGTTCGGCGAAATACGTAGCCTGTATCGGGAGGTGCAGGAACAAGTTTGACATGAACGGGCACGGCTGTGTGCAACCCAACTCCGTGGGTGTCAACAGATCGCGCGAGAGTTGTTTGCTTCGTCAACGAACGTGAACCTTAACCAAGCTGGTGAGAAGAGCGCCGTTATTATGAGCAAGAAACGTGCCTGCGTTTTTGATTAAGGTTTGCGCGAGCCGTGTGGCGATTCAGCCACACGATACAGTCGACGAAGAGACGTTTTGCAACAACTAATGATTGAATAAGAATGATCGCTGGAGTAAACTCGGCCCATCAAACGAATCGGGACGCGTATGCTTTTCGGCGTAGTGTTTGATAACCAAAGCGCTTTGGAACACACAACGTGTTGGAGAAAGGCGACGCCGGCGCTCCGAAGAAAGAGAGTGAACCTCGCGCTGCTCTCTTGGAGAAAACCACCATGCCAGATCTGGAGATCACGTGTGCTGAATGCAACACGCCATTTCAATTCTCTGAACGAGAACAGGAGTACTATCGGGAAAGAAACTTAACCCATCCGAAGCGTTGCAAGCCCTGCCGAGACGCTCGACGCGCGAATTTCGGTGGGTCGAGAGGACCAGGCGGAGAGCGCCAGAGATTCGAGATCACTTGCGATCAGTGCGGCAAGACTGACTCTGTACCTTTCAAACCATCGACCGGACGACCGGTGCTTTGTGGCGATTGCTTCAGTGCAAATCGCGCTGCGCAACGAACTTAGGATCTTCTTTTTGCGTTCGCTCCGGCACAAGTGTTGAACGATCTCGCTACCCGCGACACGTCGAAAGACGCGACTGTCCGGTAGACGTCTCGATAAATCCAGTGATCTACCAAACGATTCAATCACAGCTCGAAAGCAATGTGTGCCTGCTCACGCTCAATAGGCCTGAGCGTTTGAATGCCCTCACCACTGAGGTCGCAAATGAACTTCAGGACGCGGTCAAAGCAGCTGTCCAAAATGGCGCGCGTGCGATCATTCTGACAGGTGCTGGGCGTGCCTTTTCTGCCGGCGGTGACTTGCGTGAGATGCGGGAGATCGCAAGCCGAGCAGGGGATGTAGGCGCGTTCTTCGACGAGCCGCTGCGTCGGCTGAATGATCTGGTGTTGCTGCTTAGAAATACGCCGGTACCGATCATCGCAGCAGTGAACGGTGTTGCCTCGGGCGGTGGTTGCAATCTGGCGTTGGCTTGCGATCTGGTATTTGCAGCGGAGAGTGCAAATTTTAATCAGGCATTTATCAAGATTGGTTTGTCGCCGGACATCGGCGGCACTTTCATTCTGCCGCGACTCGTCGGTTGGAAACGAGCTGCCGAGCTAATGTTCACTGGCGACATGGTGACAGCCAAAGGCGCCTTCGAAATGGGAATGATTAACGGTGTGGTGGCGGATAATGAACTGATGGACCAAGTGAAGTCGATGGCTCAAAAGCTAGCCAACTCACCAACCGCCGCGATCGGACAAATCAAACGGCTATTGGAAGCGAGTGCGGTTAACGATTACGCTCAACAACTCCAACTTGAGCGGGAAGCACAGATCGAATCAGGAAAGACGAGTGACTTCGTGGAGGGCGTCACGGCATTTTTAGAGAAGCGTCCTCCAAAATTTACAGGCGGTTAAAGATTCTGGAATCTTGATACAGACGCCGCCTGATAGTTGGGCGGCTTTTTTAATGGACTCGCTAACTTACTTACAACTGCTTCGCGGCAATCCTTCCTTCCGTCGATTGTGGGTGGGCCAGGTTATCTCTGAGTTGGGTAACTGGTTCAACTTCATTGCGGCGCTTGGCCTCGTGCGAGTCGTTTCGCATGCGTCGCCTGAGGTTACCACGATCATGCTTGTTCTACGGTTAGTGCCCTTCGTAGTGTTCGCCCCGCTGGCGGGAGCATTCGTTGATCGTTGGTCGCGTCGGAACGTAATGATCGTGACAGATCTTGTGCGCGTCGTTGTTGCGCTCGGATTTCTTTTCGTCCATCGACCTCAGGATCTTTGGATTGCCTACATGTGTACAGGATTGCTGTCGTTCTTCGGCACTTTCTTTGAAGCCGCGAAGAATGCGGCAGTTCCGAACATCACTGGTGAACGCGACCTGTTGGCTGGAAATGCGCTGATGTTTTCGTCACGATTTCTCTTAATGTCGTTGGGAGCAGCGCTCGGAGGCTGGACGTCGGCTTCAGTCGGTTATCAAGCAGCCTTCGTCATCAATGCGATCTCTTTTTTGGCTTCAGCATATTCCGTTTTTCTGGTCCCAGAAGAACAAACGCGACAAGCTGCCGCGATGGTTGCGTCTCGTGCCGACCGGCATCGTGGTTACGGGCGGGATATTCGTGAAGGTTGGTCATACATAATTACGCATGCTCCGGTCGCGACTATCCTCGCGATCAACATTATCTGGGCAGTTGGAGGAGGCACAATCAATCTGATTGTGGATCGTTTGGGTGCGCTGGTCTTCGTTGGGCAAAACGGCATGAGGGCCGACGCTGCGATCGCGGCGTTCTATGTAGCAAATGGATTCGGACTGACACTGGGGATGATGATCGCTCGCCGCGTTGGAAACTATGTCGAAAGCTCAGGTCGAATCGTCGGCTTTATTGGCTGGAGTCTCCTGGTGCAAGGAATTTTCTTTGCGTTGATGGGGCTTATGACAAATCTTTGGTTGGCGTGCATCTTTCTCTTTCTATCTCGTGTTGTATTAGGCGCAGAGTTTGCTGTCCAGGACACGCTACTAATGAAGCTTGTCCCTGACTCACTGAGAGGCCGGGTATCAATTACTGATCGAGCGGCGGAGGTTCTGGTGTGGGTCTTTTCAACTGCCGCGGGTGGTTGGTTGCTCTACAGCATAACCCCACGGAGTTTGACTGTGTGGGCTGGCTTACTGTCGGGAGTTTCGGGAGTCGTGTGGTTGATTCTGTTTGCGGCCCGCGCAGTGAGACTGCCGAAAAGATTCACCGGGCAATTACCTTCAGCTGAACAAAAAGTGACCACAACAAACTAAATGATTGATGATTGATGTGCAGATTGAACGACCAATCTTCAATCTTCAATCAACAATGACATAACTATTACATCAAGCAACTCCCTCGTTTGCTAACCTGCGGGTAGCGAATTTTTTTCCGGGAGAATGCATGCAGACTAAACTTAAGGCAATACTCAGGAGTGATATCAACTGGAGCTCAGCGACCGTACTGGCGATATTTCATCTCCTTTCGCTATTAGCAATTTTCTCGTACAGCTGGAAAGGGCTGGCAGCCGCGATCGTCTTGACGTGGGTGGCGGGCAGCTTGGGGATCGGCATTGGCTATCACCGCTTGTTAACTCATCGAGGATTCAAGACGCCAAAGTGGGTAGAATATTTTCTGACTGTGTGCGGAATGCTTGCGCTGCAGGGCGGAGCAATCAACTGGGTTGTTACGCACCGAATCCATCACGCATTTACCGAGCGTGATGGTGATCCACACAGCCCGCGACACGGACTCTGGTGGTCACACATCGGCTGGATTTTGCGCGGTACAGCACAACAACATCCGGACGAGATCATGCGACGTTACGCACCTGATCTCACGAACGACTCTGTTCACGTTTGGCTCAACAGACTCTACTTTGTACCGCTCATTATCTCTGGAGTCGTACTTCTCGCCTGGGGCGGTTTTCCCGCTCTCGTTTGGGGTGTGTTTTTGCGAGTTACCTTCGCCCATCATTCGACCTGGTTGGTCAATTCAGCCACACACCTGTGGGGCACGCGCCGATTTCATACGACGGATGATTCCACTAACAACTGGTGGGTCGCGTTGCTCACGTTTGGCGAAGGGTGGCACAACAACCACCACGCATTTTCTCGTGCTGCCCGACACGGATTGACTTGGTACGAGATCGATGTTAATTGGCTAATGATTCGGTTGATGCGATGGACAGGTTTGGCGAAAGAGGTACACGTTATTACAAAAGAGGGTGCGGTTAGCAGAGACCAAACATATCTGAGAAAAGCTGCCTAGCCCGATTAGATCCGCATTTCACTATGAATAGTGTCGTAATTTATTGGGGGCGTCCCTCCGTGGGCGCCCCAGCTATCGCCGAAAGTACTAGGATGGGGCGCCCACGGAGGG
>DATIBJ010000210.1:0-8539 GCA_035457565.1 Pyrinomonadaceae bacterium
CGCCACGCCCCTACAACTTAGGACACGGTTTCGGTATAAAGTCAGGTGGGTTTTGCGAGATGAAAAAGCCTGACTTGTTCAACGAACTGTTAACTATCTACGAACGCCACGGCTGGCAATTGAAGGCGGCACTCCTGACGCCGGAAACGGTTGTCGAGTTGAACACCACCTACCGTGATCAACTCGAGTCAATCTCAGTGAATGATTCGCCAGTGGATGCGCTCTGGTTCGCAAGACCGTCGCATCAGCAGCGCGAGGCGTGGGAGCTGCGGCTCTTGTCGGAAACTCAGTATGCGTTGTTCGAAACGTTTGAAGCCGATGAGACTGAGGAACAACGTCAAGAGATGCGGCAGGAAATGGAAGCGCGGATGAGAGACTACGTGCAAAAATGAAAGGCGTAAGCAGGTCCACAAATTACAAAGATTACACAGCTTAAGAGCTAGGCGATAAGTTGGTTGAGAACTTAACGTTCAACTTAACTGCCTGGCTCTTAATCTGTGTAATCTGTGTAATCTGTGGATCTGCTTACTGTTTGCCCATCTTCACTGGAATCTCTAGCTTTTCACCATCACGAAATACAACCAATTTAATGGTGCTGTAGGGGATTGCGCGAAGGACGCGTTGACGTAGTTCACGCGGTGTTCGGATGGGAATGCCATCAAACTCTGTGACGATGTCGCCTTCTTTCACACCTGCCAGATCAGCCGGTCGACTCCGCAAAATGGTATTGAGCTTCACTCCGAACCTAGGAGTTGGAGTAGTTCCTAGAGTGGTTCGTGGAGTGGTGGTTCCTGGAGCAGTCGTTCCTGGAGCAGTCGTTCCGGGAGTGGTTTCTGGAATCTCCACGCGCTCGGAGTCGCCGTCCTCATACCCGAACAATCCATTCCCTTCTGGTCGTCGACGAAACGCCGTCTCCAGCCCCTTAAATTCTTCTTCCGAAACGGTAGTCAGCTTTGTGTTCTTTACTTCTCCATCACGGATGTATGTGATGTCAACAGTCTTGCCAATCGGCGTTCGCCGCAGCAAATCCATCATCTGGTCGTCTTCGGTGACCGCCTGTCCATCGAAAGTGGTGATGATGTCGCCACCAACAAGTCCCGCTTTGTCTGCCGGAACTCCAGGGTATTGAACAAAGTCGAACGTAACGCCGCCGTCGGTTGTGTCAAAACCGTCGACGCCGACATACGAGCGCGGAGCGACCGGAGCACTGAATTGAACGTGCGACCTGAAGGGCGTAACGATCGCTGTAAATGCAGCCGCGCAGACGAAGAAAACGAGCAGGCCAACAAAGATCCACGTCATGCCTGACATCTTGCGGCGTCTTTTGCGCGTGGGAACAACGGCCCCTGACGCCGCCACCACCTGCGGGTGGGAGCTATCAAAGCGAACCGTTTCCGTGTATTCAGCAATCCCCTCGCCGAGGCGAAATCCGCAATTGCGGCAGAACCGTAATTCTGATGGCATGGGCGAATGGCAGTTCGAACAGGTCGTCACGTTTGGAGCGAGTATTTCTGGGTTCTGTGACATAGGCAATCCGACAATTGGTATCGTCGTGAAGGATACACGACATTAGCTATACGCCAAATATCTGAGGACGGTTGCAAGGAACACGAGCAGGAGACAGGAGCAGGAGGCAGGAACAGTAGGCAGTAGGCAGAGGGTGGCGCCTGCCCCTGCCACCTGCTCCTGCCCTGTCTTGTTGGACATTGCCGCCGTAAACATGCAATATCTCCGCGAACCCGAACGCAACAATCAATCAGAGGTAGAAACTGTGGAAGTTACTAAAGCTCTGGCGGCACTACAGCCGCTGTACGGGAAAGACAACGTAGAAATCATCACCACTGACGGGCGTCGAATACGAGGTACTGTCCGCAGCATGAAGACAACACAGGCCCTCACCACGCCGAGTGTCAAGATGCTCTGTCCTGATGGCCAGATCGTAAAGATCCCGTTTCCCACAATCGCTGAAATCAAGAGTCATACTTAACCAACACGTTTGTTATTGGCTCTGAGTCTCGTATGCGATGAAACGCACATGGACGATCATCGGCGTAAGTGACGTTCCGCGTAGCCTCAAATGGTACCAGTCTCTCTTTGGCCAGCCTGAGACGCCTCCGGCCCATGACTACTTCGGTCAGATCCTCGATACGGATGGAACCGTGTTGCTCTGCCTACACCAATGGGGCGCGCATGAGCATCCGTCCTTGAGAAGCCCGCACGGGGCGACACCTGGCAATGGGCTTCTCTTGTTCTTCCGTGTCGACGACTACGAAGAAGTTTTGAACAGGGCACGCGCTCTCACTGCGCGATTCGAGGAGGAGCCCAACCTCAACCCGAACACACAAACATGGGAGTTCTCACTTCGCGATCCGGACGGATACTACGTCACAATCAGTGCGCTCTCTACGTAAAAACGGGACCCGCGAACGGCTCAACAAGGCTTTGTACAAAAAGCGAAGATCGAACTAAGCTCAGGCCCTCTCATTCTCCCCACGCTTCAGCTTGGGGCTCACGTCAGGTCCTAATCCCCGTGCCTCTGTGGTTAGAAAAATCAGACAAAACACTCACCACCGAGACACAGCGCAGCAGAGCCGCAACCAAAGGGGCCGCATCGATTCGGCTTTGCCGTCCGAAGTGCGGCGATGGCTCTGCCTCGCCGGAATGTGCATCCCTCATTACGGGCTGTGCCCTTGGTGCGGAGTTTGACCTTTATGAGCATTGAGTCGTGTTGGAATTTGAAAGGGGCATAGCCCAAACCAGGGGCATAGCCCAAAATGAAGACGGCGCGTGTCCGGCGAGGCAGAGCCATCGCCGCACATCGGGGGCGGCAAAGCCGTACCCAAAAACCTCACTAGAAAAACAAGAACTTACGAACTTGCTACACAGAGCACTCAGAGGTTTGCACAGAGAAAGCCAGATTAGGACATCCAGCCAAATTTACAAACCTATAGTCTTTCCACTTCTCTTCGCGTATAGTACGCCGTTCTAATTTTCCTACCCCCGGGAGATTTTTGTAATCATGAAAGATTTTGGTGGGAGCGTAGCAACTGTGTGGTCAGAATTGCGGCCAGCAACAAGAGGCTTCGTCGAACGCGCATTACAAACTACGAACGGAGGTCTACAAGCAGCTCGGAATTTTCAATACGATGCGCGTGCTGATCTCGAACTCAGCAGATTTCTCAGAGCACTCGATGAACGTGCCTCAGACAAGAACAACGCACTCGATTCTGAGAATGTAAGAAAACTGAAATCGATTGCCGAAACCTGCGCCGCTGTTCTCCAGGAGAAAACTGAATCTGCTGCAGTGTTTTCACAACTTGTACGGAGAGCAGAGGCGCTACGCGACTACAAACGAATCGACATCCTTGCCGATTCACTCATCAACCGTTTCCCGCCCAGTGAGATCTGTGAATTAGCGCGTTCCGAACAACTAATCGTTAGAGAGCTGGCGAATGAGGCGCTGGCACGTTGCCCTGTGTCGGTACTGGCGACGTTGCTTGCTGATCCGGTTGATTCCGACATCGCGCGCGCAGCTTTGCGCCGACAAATCGTCGAGTACGGATCAGAACAAGCCAAGCAGATCGTTAGTGTTCTGGATCAGGAAGAAATCTGAGTGATTGAAGATTGTATTTGAAAAGGGACAATCAAAAATCATCAATCAACAATGATTTATTTCGTGCAGACGTTTCACCACCTGGTCGATTAGCCAGTTTGGAGTTGAGGCTCCGGCGGTTACTCCCACTCGTTTCACATTCTTGAGGTCTGCCGGATTTATCTCCGACGGAGTTTCAATCAAAAAACTCTTCGCACATTGCTCCTGACAAACAGCCAACAACTTGACGCTGTTTGAGGAGTGCCGGCCGCCGATCACATAAAACGCATCAACCTGCCCCGCCAACGCTCGTGCTGCATCCTGACGATCACGGGTTGCCGAACAAATCGTATTGACCACTTCCGGTTCAGCGTCAGCTTTCTCTCTTACAGCTTCGGCAACCTCCAGAAACGTTTGCAGCTTGATGGTCGTTTGCGAGACTACTAATGGTGAACGAAGCTTCGGCAGTGAACCTACCTCGGCTGCATCCCGAACGACATACGTATTGTCTGGAGCATAGCCCACGACGCCGATCATCTCTGGGTGATCAGGATTGCCGGCCACAACGACGTCGCGGCCCTGGCGAGCCGCGCGTTCGGCGAGATGCTGAACACGAGTAACAAACGGACACGTTGCATCAATCACTTTGGCGGCGCGCTGTTCGAGTTCGTGCTGAACTTGTGGAGTGACACCGTGAGCTCGAATCACGGCGATTGTGTCGGCGTCTGCTTCATCCGGCGTGTCGATAGTCGAGATGCCTTGTGCGCCGAGCCGTTCCATCTCCTGCGCATTGTGAATCAGCGGACCAAGGGAACGGATTGGACGCGCGCCTTCCTCGACGGCTTCTTCAACCATCTCCACAGCGCGCTCGACGCCGAAACAGAACCCAAACTCGTCAGCCAGTAAAACTTCCATCAGTCAATTTACCTTTTCAGAAGCACCGCTCAGTTAGACAACTGGTTCGGGTGGTGGCTCGGTTGAGTGTTGCTGACGGCACTTTTCCCGCCACTCCTCACGAAGCCGGTCGCCACCCGCGACACGGTCGTTAATCCACTCGATCTCCCAATCGATGCAACCGCGAATATTCGTCAGCAGAGCCTTCTTAAGATCGCCGAGTGCATGGGCAACGTCGGGTGGAAAGATGGCGTATGAAATGTCGCCGATGTGCTTCAAACCATCCCAAATTGCGTCGCTGGGGCACTGCGCGGAATCTCGAGCTTCTTCCATGATTGATCCAAAACCTCCTAAATAGCCGCTTTCGAGCAGACTTGAACGCGGCAGGCCAATTCTAACACCAACTCGTTTACGCAGGCACTTGTGGGCAAGTTCCGCGATGTCCGATAAACTTCAGTTTGTCGTGAGTTTTGGCGGATTCGACTGCTCTCAAGGAATTAACGATCGTCGATTCCGGAAGGAAGTTGACATCCGTGGCGTCACGACAAACTGAAGTTTATCGGACATTAAGTCGGCAGTCCCTTCCGCGCGATCGTTTCCATCAACTCACAGAAACGATCCAGTTCACCAAGAGTGGTGTAGACGTTTGGTGTGATGCGGATGCCTTTGAATTCATCGTGAACGATTGGCGTAGTGAAGATGCGATGCTTGCCAAACAGATAACTGCCGACGGCGGTGGGATCAACTCCTGCAATGTTCACGTTTGCAATCGCGCATGACTGGTTCGGATCGAATGAGGTGTTGAAGCCAATCTTCGGCACGTCCTTCAAACGATTCATCCAATAGCGAGACAAGTATCTGAGGCGTGCCTCTTTGCGTTTGCCACCTATACCGTTATGGAAAAGCATCGCTTCCCCGATTGCCAGTCGTGGCGCCGCCGAATGTGTGCCGACCTCTTCAAACTTTCGAATATCGGTCGACTGTTTTTCTTCTGCTGCCATTAGTGGCCAGAGTTTTTCGATCTTGTCGCGTTTGACGAATAGTAGTCCCGAACCTTTCGGGGCAAACAACCACTTGTGCAGGCTGGTCCCGAAGTAGTCGCAGCCAAGATCCTTCTGCTTGAAATCGAATTGTGCGAATGAGTGTGCGCCGTCGACGATCGTCTCGATTCCTTTCGCTCGTGCCATTTCGCAAACTGCTTTTACAGGAGTTATCTGGCCGGTGATATTTACCTGGTGTGATATCAGGATCAGTTTTGTGCGGGGCGTGATCCCTTTTTCAAATGCCGCAGTGATCTCGTTCAGATCCTTCGGCGGGATAGGAATCTTCACCATCTTCAGGATCAAACCTTCGCGACGCTCGCGCTGTCTTAACGTTGTCAGCATTCGCGGATAATCTTGCGTTGTCGTTAAGATCTCATCGCCAGGTTTGAAGTCCATTCCCATTAAGAGAATTTCCAACGACTCAGACGCGTTGCGTGTAATGGCGACCTCTTCGCGGTCGCAGCCGAACATCTCTGCCAGACCGGTGCGGATCGTTTCTGACTGCGGCTCGAGTATTTGCCACATCGTGTATGCAGTGGCGTCTTCCTGTTGCCAGATGTAGCGAACAAGAGCTTCTGTGACGATGCGTGGGCTGGGTGAGACTCCGCCGTTGTTCAAATTCACGATGCCGCGGGTCACGGTGAAGGAGTTTTGAATGACAGACCAGTAATCTTCATCCATCGCCGCTTGTTCGGGTGTGAGGTGCGCGATGTTTTTCGTTGCAGCTTCCACTTCTTTTACGAGTTTACCTATGGTAGGAACCGCAAGCGCTGCCAGTCCCAAACTTTTACCGGCCAGCGAAAGAAAGTCGCGACGCGATGCGGGCTTCATTTTTACACCTCCGGTCGTTATCGATGGTCGCCTGAAAGAAACATTGACTTTTGTCGGGCCAAGTAACCAACGCGAGTGACCGCCACTCGTTTTTTCGTTTTGTTGTGGTCTTGAGACTCCAAGCGGTTTGCTAAAAGGTACTCCCCGGTGCTTGAGTCATGGCCATCCGCTACCGTGAACGGTACTGAATGGCGCCAGTTATCGGCCACTTAATCAGAACTTCTTTACGTGTTCGCCTCGTAAACTATTTCGCCATTAATCACCGTCATCACGCAACGCGTTTTCAAAATGTCAGCCTCTGGAATCTTCATGATGTCTGCTGACAGGATCGTCAGATCCGCGAGCTTGCCGACTTCAATCGTTCCTCGCAGTTTCTCTTCAAACGCCGCATAGGCTGGCCAGACCGTAAACATCTTCAGGGCTTGCATCCGAGTGACGGCTTCTTCCGGATGCCAGCCTTCACCAGAAAAACCATTCTGTGCTTTACGAGCAACGGCGGCGTAAAACTCAATCATCGGCTCGCCACGTTCAACCGGTGCATCCGAACCTCCGGGAATCACGACGCCCGATTTGATAAAAGTCTCCCAGGCATACGCACCTACAAGACGCTCGATACCCAGTCGACTAGGAGCGAAGTACAGATCGCCGATAGCGTGCGATGGTTGCATAGACGGAATGATCCCAAGCTTCGCGAAACGTGGAATGTCCGCTGGATTAACTATCTGCGCATGCTCGACACGCCACCGCGGTTGCGCCACTTTTCGCTGCGCCACCGGCACTGCCTGAAGCGCTCTCGCGTATTCGTCGAGGATAAATCTGTTTGCCTTATCGCCGATCGCATGCGTCTCGACTTGAATACCCTTCTTCAAGGCCTCGATCAGCATCGGTCTCAGCTCTTCCACCTTCACGGTCAAAAATCCTGACGTGTCTGGTGCATCGGAATATGGACCAAGCAAAGCTGCGCCACGTGAACCCAGTGCGCCGTCAGACACGACTTTGATTGTTCTCACGGTCAGTCGATTCTGGAATTCACCGATGATAGGCCCTTCATTCAACAGACGCGTTGCGCTTACGCCTGGCCCATGAACAGCCTTGTAGATTCGGAGTTTGACAGCGCCCTGGCCGTAGAGTTTCTTGAAGATATCCACATCCGCATAGCTGCCACCTGCGTCCTGAATCTGCGTCCAGCCGAGTTCGACGTCCCGTTTAGCGCCAAGTACGACCGCCCGCTCGGCATCGGCGGGAGATGTCGGTGGTATTTGCCGCCGCACCAATCCTTGCGCAGCGTCGAGAAGCATGCCGTTCGGTTCGCCGGTTGGTTTGTCTTTTGAAATCTCTCCACCAAACGGATTGAAAGTTGTCTTAGTGACGCCCGCCTTTTTTAGAGCAGCGCTATTAACTACAGACGCGTGGCCGTCGGCACGCGTGAGAATCACGGGATTGTTTGGTGCGATCTTGTCGAGGTCTTCGCGCGTCGGAAACTTCGGTGGCTGCCAGTGAGTTTCAATCCAACCACGGCCGGTTACCCATTCGCCTGGCCTTGCTTGATCGACGCGCGCTTTGACCTTCGCGAGAAAGTCCTCCAGGCTGGTCGTGCCTTCCAGGTTTAATGTCATCTCTCGGAAGCCAACCCCGGATAGGTGTTGGTGCGCATCAGCGAATCCCGGCAGCACCGTATTGCCATGAAGATCGACTACTCGCGTGGATGCGCCGACGTACCGTTGCGCAGCTGCGTTCGTGCCCACGAAAACTATCCGGTCGCCCTTTACCGCGATCGCCTGTGCTTGCGGCGAACGATCGTTGGCGGTGTAGATATTTCCGTTTTTGAAGACGATATCCGCAGGAGCTACGCGCTGTGTAGCTGGCGCAAGACTGAGAATGAACACGCTGGCGATTAGCAGAAGGATTCTCATAAGTCCTCGTTCGGCATGTGTAGAAATGTTGTTTTAGAAACGTCGGCGAGAAGCTGCTTTATATCACAAAAAGGGACCAGCCGCAGGGTTCACAATACGCAAGCCCCAATTGCACAATGCGACGTGCCAAAATCAGCGCTCAATCCAGACAGAAACAAACTCAGGCTGACATAAGTGAAGTTGGGAAGGGCGGCTTGCCACCGCTCAATATGCATTACTATCAACTTTGAGTGATTGGGATTCTTGAGCGGGTGCAAGCCGCCCCT
>DATIBJ010000211.1:0-15558 GCA_035457565.1 Pyrinomonadaceae bacterium
AAAGTCTGGCCATTGTTTGTATTGCTCGTAGTTGTTTTTGCGCCGACCATCGTTAGATCTCAAGCACCACAAAACGCAGAGGAATTCAACAACCGTGGTTATGATCGACAGAACAGCGGCGACTATGACGGTGCGATTGACGATTTCACTAAAGCCATCGCTTTAAAGCCGAGGCCGTCAACGCTCGCAACGCTTTACAACAACCGCGGGAACGCGTTCATGAGTAAGAAAAACTTCGATGCGGCAATCAACGACTATTCAAGCGCCATTCAAATTCAGCCAGGCGATTACGAAAACTATTACAACCGTGGCGTCGCCCTGCAGAACAAGAACAGCTATGACGCGGCTATTGCAGATTTCACAAAGGCCATCGAGCTATATCCGCGTTTTCCGCTTGCATATAACAATCGCGGCAATGCGCGCGGCGCCAAAGGTGATCTCGACGGTGCGATTGCCGACTACACAAAAGCCCTCGCAATCAATCCGAAATCGTTTGATGCTCTTTACAATCGAGGTATAGCGTTGCAGGCCAAGGGAAACATCGATGAGGCAATTAAAGACTTCACATCGGTGTTGTCATTGATTTCGGATTTCTACCTGGCGAACGTAAACAGGGCGGTGGCGCTACTGGAGAGGGGCGATTTGGACGGAGCGATTGCCGACTACACGCGTGCGTTGGAATTCAAAACAGATGATGCCGCGATCTATTACGGCCGTGGCAGTGCGCGTCAAAAGAAAAAGGATCTCGATGGTGCTCTTGCTGATTACACAAAGACCATCGAGATCGATCCTAAACACGCGCTTGCTTACGCGAATCGTGGAGTTGTGAAGTCGCTTCAAAACAAGCCCGATGCGGCTGCCGACTTTGAAATGGCCTTTCGACTGGATCCGTCGTTGAAAGCAACGTATCGCGAATTCTCAGAAAAGCGCCGCCGACCGTAAAGTAGATCCACTGATAATTCGAGGTGCAAAAGACGAGCGGTCAAGCTTCACCGGAACAACTCAAGCCTAAATAAATGACAGGTTGGGAAGGGTGGTTTACCCCCGCTCGAGTCCGTCGCGCGCAACTTCTAATGGACGTTGAACTATGAGACTGAAGGTTGAGATTTTTACTTTGTCGCGCCTTTACCGAACTTGCGATAGTCCTGACCTTCGATTCGGATCTCGTGGCACATCTCATATAACCGACTGCGCAGGCGCACTCCGATGCGGTCCTCAAGCGTAGTCATTTCCCGAATTCGATCGGCATTGGCTTTCTTACTGAACGTTCGCGAACCTTCCCATTCCTGATTCGCGGCAGGGGTACGCGCTTCGTCGAGATAGTTCGTGGTGAAGATTGTGAGCTTCTTATCGTTATAGCGCTTATTGATGATTTGATACATCGTGTCGCGTACCCAATCTGTCGGGACGGTCGCACCCAGCTCGTCCAACACCAGCACGTCGGCTTCATACACCGGCGACAAAACACGCAGTTCGGAAGTCTTCGAAACCGGGTTGTAGGAATCCTGTATCTGTTTTAGCAGCGACCCAAACTCATAAAAGACAGCGGCAAAACCTTTGGACAAGAGTCCCTTTAGTATCGAAACCGCCAGGTGAGTCTTGCCTACACCAGCGGGACCCATGAACAAAAGGCCGCGATCGACGGCCGGATAGTCCAAAACCAAGCGACACGCGTAAAGAAAGGCTTGATCTTGCGAGCTGTTAGGAATGCGAGTGAAATTATCGAGCGAACAATCAGCGTATCGAGCGGGGATGCGCGCGGCGCGAAATATTCTTCCGCTGCGATTTGATGCCTGGCAGGAACAGGGACTAGCGCCCTTTTCAGGATCAACTCTGGTTCCTGTTCCGAAACAGATCTCGCAGACGGAATCTGGCTCGTTTTTATTTGTTCGAGAATCGCTCGAGAACGCGGTCAGGTTTTCAGACATTTGAGAAAAGCAGCACTGAACAATCGTTACCGAATATCGTTGAGGACGAATTATAACATCCGCCAGTGTGGTTTCTCAGTGGTAGGGCGTGTGTTATATTTTTTCAACTTGATATGGGTTTGCTGCACTCGCTCCTTACCAAAATCGGTCTGATAAAGATCAAAGCCGAACGTCATCCCATTCGTGTTTTTCTTCTGGACGACGACGTTCGCCGTCATAAGTGGTTTGCCAACCGCTTTAAGGGCGACTTTATCGACATAGCAGACAACGTCGTGACCGCACAGCAACTACTGAGTGCCGGATCTTACGACGCCATCTTCCTCGATCACGATCTACATCCAGAGCACTATCACGCCGCCTCAACGGATGACGAACGCACCGGCTACGCAATCGCGCAATGGCTGGCGTCAAACCCTGATTGCCAACGCGCGTCGACGATTCTGGTGCACACGAGGAATGCAGATGGCGCGATGCGGATGGTTGAGGAACTGCGCCGGTGCGGCCGCGCGGCAGAGTACGTTCCCTTCCCGATGCTCGCCGAGCGGATTAGACGCTATTGGCAACGGTAAAGGTTTCTTGTGTTCGGGAAAGGCCAGGTGGTTCTTTGGGCAAATTTTTTCGTGCTGTTTCGTGTGGTTTCGTGG
Source organism: Pyrinomonadaceae bacterium (assembly GCA_035457565.1). Taxonomy (GTDB): domain Bacteria; phylum Acidobacteriota; class Blastocatellia; order Pyrinomonadales; family Pyrinomonadaceae; genus PSRF01. Next base: position 2,573 of record DATIBJ010000211.1, read on the forward strand.
ATCGTATTCCGCATGGCCCGAGCGACGATCCACAAGTGGATTCACGTTTGCGTTGAGGATCACTCCCGGTTCACGGCAAGCGCACTAAGTGTCGTGACCAAAATCTCCAACTCAGATCGACAGAGCGACGTGCCAATCAGCACTCAAGTTCACTGAAAACTCAAGCTACCATGAATGCAAGTAGGGAAGGGTGGCTTGAATACTTTCAATGACGTTGAGTGCTGATTCTTTGGCGCGGTGGATTGTTCAGTCACAGTTGGATGTTCCTGATATTGAGCGGAGCAAACGAACGGTGAAGGTAAGAATCGTAGAAATGATTACGAGATCCAAAGGACCGGCAGAAACATTTAATGCCCGCCAACGTCAACGGCTTTTTTGGATGGGATACTTCTTGAACATCTTACTCACAGCCTGCTTGACCACTTTCTCGACGCTCTTTGCGTCAGCTTTCATGTCCGCAGACACTGGGCGGGTCAGCGTGTCTTTCGCTACCCCTCGAAAAACGCCGATGTCGTTCCGCGTGTCGACGAGGTCAACCAACAGCGTTCCCGTCGTGATATTCATTAGCGCTGCGGGATTCGTGTAGCCGCCCCAGGTTCTATAGTTTGCACTGTTCCAGGTGGGTCCCACGGCCTGAATATCCATACCTGCCGCGGCCAAAACCGCAACCTTGATGTCAGGATTGTCGTCACTCTTGGTAAGACCTCTCGCGGTCAACTCGCTTTCGACTGCTGCGATGATCATTTGGCTGATGATCGGGTTGCGCGCCACAATTCCTTTAGCCCAGCCAAAGGTCTTAAAAGTTGAAAAGTTTACAGTCTTATCGACATCGACTTGGACTTTTTGTCCGACAACGGCCGACGTGCTCAATAAAAGAACAGCCGCCGCCAAGACTATCGATGGTTTCATTTATCGCTCCTCAATTAGCTAATCATATTGCCTGATTTTGCGGGTCACAGGAGCTGTCAAAACTGACAGTTTGAAACACCCCAGACGGCAGTCGGGGATCATTCAGGTCGAATGATCACTTAACAATTAGATCAGTGCGGATAATTATGGCGAACGGGGTTTGAGCAACCGGAGAACGGCAACGACTACCAGCGTAATTGTCGATCCAAACCCAAGCCAGAACCAACCCGTCAGAGTCACTGCGATGAGTCCTGAAATGTTGTCTGCGCGAGCACGCTCTCGATTCATGAGGTAAGCACTCACAAGTCCGGCTATCAAGGTTGTGATTGCTGAAAACTCGCGCTGCTCCCTCCAGTTCCTCGCCACACTAAGGATCAGAACCACCACCATTAGAACCGGAATCAGCCACAGTGCATGATGGCTATCGCGTGCGAGATCAACCCCGCTGAGTCTGTCCTCGCTCGATCCACAGCTCAACTGTATCCACGGCAGAAAGAAGCAGATCAGAATAATCAAGGCAAAACTTAATGTCACTCGCCGGTTATCCATTAGGACCAGACTTCGTCGCAATGTCACTTCGAACACTAGGTATGCGCTTCATAGTTCTCTCTGTTTGCGAAGCAGACACGTTCCGCCTTCGCCGATCTTCGAGCGGATTTCATAGCGAGTTTTGTGCCGACTGCGATCGTCATTGTTTCGCTTCACTTATTAGCACCGCATCCCGCGTGTGGCTGCCGCGGGCGAAGGCCAGCGAGCGACCATCGTGCGAATAGGTAAAGCTGTAGATCAGATCAGATTTGAAGTTGCTGATCTGTTTTGCAGGGCCGCCGTCCAGCGGTTGCCGCCACAGATTCGAGATGCCCTTGAGTGTGTTGATGTAAACCAACGCCTTTCCATCAGGCGCCCACTGAAAGCCGTGATAGTGTCCAGAGTCAAAGAAGTTGGTTCCGGCCGACACGGGTAACTCGAACGTCTTCACCGGCGCACCTCCATCGAATTCAACTACTGCGATCTTCGGTCGTTTTGTTTGTTCGTCTTCGAAGAAGTACGCGAGCAGCTTGCCATCAGGCGAAACCTGCGGATTGCGGGTAAACCCCTTAGCGATCAACTCAACGGGATTACCTCCTTCAATCGGGACCTTAAAGATTCCACCGACCCACGGATGGCAAATCACCCATCGACCATCCGGCGAGATCGAAAACGCCGGCACACCCGCGCCGTGAGTCAATTGCTCGGGATTGCGACCATCAATGTCCATTCGCCAAATCTGATAGCTGCTGTTTCTAAACGAGCCGAACACAATATATCGACCGTCCGGCGAAACTTGCGGCATGAAGTCATCAGTGGCGCCGTCAGTAACGGCTCTCCGTTCGCTGCCGTCGGCATTGACAATCCAGATACCGGCGTTGCCCTTAACATCCGAGTCGTACACCAATTTTCCGTCTGGTGTCCACGAGAGACCATTGCGTCCCTCGCGTACATTTCGTCCCGAAGTGATGGTGCGCGCCCGGCCGGCGTCTCCTTCAGGAGCAATCCAAATATTCGAAACGGGATCAGTCTGAACGGCAATGAAGGCCTTTGCGTCCGCGGTAAGAGTCAGACTGTAGTAATCGTACGAATTCAGATCGTTCGTGATGCGCCGCGCCTCGCCACCCGGATATGACGCTTGCCAGACCTGCGGCTGATCCACCAGGTGCTCATTCGCGATGAAGACTAAGCCACTGCTATCGCTGAACCACGCCGCGTTTCCCGTGTAGGGCCAGTTTCGCGACGTGAGAGGTTTCAAGCTCGGGTTGGCCAACGATACAGCGGCGATCGTCATGGCATAACTATCGGCACTGGGGCCAAGAACTTTAGTGCCGTAACCCACCGCCAGCATTTTTCCATCCGGAGTCCACGCGGGACTTGAGCCGCTGAGCCAATCGGGTTCGACCACCTTGACCAAGCTCCGCTCGTTGCTTCCGTCGGCGTCAGCCACGAGCAATTCGTCCTCGGTTTCCGTCACGTGATAACGTCCAAATGCGATCTCTTTGCCGTCTGGAGAGATCGACACAGGTTGCGAGACGTTGGGCAGAATCTTCTTTGACATGCCGCCGAGGACCGGCACCTGATACAGCGCGCCCTTCGGGTTCTGCTCGTCGATCCGCGTGTAGTAAACGTAGCCGCCATCAGGAGAAAAAGTGCTGGCGTTCATCGCTAGCGACTCAACTGGCGCGACAATCTGCACGCGACTCCCGGTTCCTAAGTGCTTCGTCCAAAGACTGCGCTTCCCACTCTCTTCCAACGAGTAAGCTATGTATTTTCCATCCGGCGAGATGGTCGCGCTGTCTACATTGCCTTCGTTCGTCACGCGCGTGATCTTCATGTTCTGGAAATGAGCAACGGCGGGTTTCGTCGCCAAAACGAACTGCCTCAGGACGTAAATCAAGCCGGCTCCGGCTAGTAGTACAACGATTAAAACAGCAGCTCCAATCAACACCTTTCGTTGGTTGCGTGTTTTAATCAGCTTGCCTGTCAGCCCAGGAGCCTGCACAGGCAACCTAGTCGTTCGCCCAGAGCCTCGGCTGATCCCAGCGTCAGTTCGATGCGGCAGAATGCTGGTCTCGATCTCCGTTGACATTGCTCCCGAGCCGAACTTCGCGGTGCCCGCGTCGCCGCTGACCGAACCTGAATCGGTAATCAGCGCCGTGCCGTCCGCGCGACAGAATCCGAGCGCGTCGTCAGTTTCAACTCGATTGCATGCGGGACAGCGTTTCATTCTTTTGGGTCGACGATGCGCGGCAGAATCTTGAGCACAACCGGACCTGCCGCTGCCACTGCACTGGTCTGAAGAAATCGAGGGCGGTCCATGGAGTATCCCTTGTGTCACTGAATGCCGGCGACTCAGGCATATAATCCTTTTCTCACGGCTCAAGTCCCATACGTCGCAACAGGTCGGCGTAACGCGGGTCTGAGCGAAGGTCATCAAAACCGAACTCCCATGCGACTCCCGGCAAGCCGCCGCTGCGCTGTTGGAAATCCCTCTCCAGCCACTCGAATGTTCGATCCCGGTCGGCAAGGCCGGCATAAACGTAGGCTACATCCCTCCCGATGGCCTCGCGCTTGGCGTATCTCGCTTCGAGTTCCCTCACTATTGCCAGCGCCTCGGCACGCTTGCCGGCGACGGCGTAGGCATTGCCGAGGTCGCGCAAGGCACCGCTTGCCCTCACCGAAAGCTCCGCCGTTTTCTTAAACGCCGCAATCGCTTCTTCATAGCGTCGCTCTTTGAGATACGCTATTCCTAATTGAGCTGGTCCGCCTTGAAAGCTCGGTTCGAGCTCAATTATTTTTTTGCACTGCTCGACGGACGAATCAACATCATTCTTCAGGAGGTACAGGTTCGCGACGTTTGTGGCGATGATCGGCGAGAGGGGATCAAGCTCCTGCGCTCGCTTGATCTCGCGCTGCGCTTCATCGAAGCGTCGTCTGGTTATTAAATAGACGGAAAACCAGTGATGAGTCGTCGCGTAGTTCGGGTTGAGGCTGATGGCACGACGGAACTCCTGCTCGGCTTCCGCCCAACGCCACTGCTGATAATATATGAAAGCCGAGGAGGTGTGCGCCTCTGCCAGCGTGTCGTCAAGCTGTAGAGCACGGTCAGCGGCGGCCCTCGCCTTCGGCAATGTTTCACTGGATGGAACGCCGGCGTACTCTTCCAGAATGTTGTAGCAGTCAGCCAGCCCGACGTAACCGAGCGCGTAATTCGGGTCGCTATCTATTGACTGCTGGAACTGCCCGATGGCTTTCGTCACCCCGTCGGCCGTTCGCTTGTTCCAGTAGTAGCGACCTTTCAAATAGAACTGGTAAGCCTGCGCGTTAGTCGTCTCGCGCCTGGCCAGTTGCTTTTGCTCTTCGCCACTTAAACGCAGCCGCAGTTTGTCTGTGACTTCGCGGGCAATGTCCTGTTTGACGGCCAGCACGTCCGCAGCTTTGCGGATGTATTCTTCGCCCCAGAGCTGCGCGCCGCTCGTCACATCCACCAGATCGACTTGTATGTTCAGCGTGTCGCCCATCTGCTGCACCCGCCCGCTCAAGATCGCGCCCACTTTCAAGTCACGCCCCGCCTGTTGCAGGTCAACGTCTTTACCTTTGTAGCGAAAAGCAGTGGTGCGCGCCACGACACGCAACTGCTGAAGCTGTGTGAGGCTGTTGATTAAACTCTCGGCAATACCATCAGAGAGATATTCGGTATTCGGGTCGCCGCTGGTGTTTTGAAACGGCAAGACGGCAATTGACTCGATCGCGACTTCGGAGTTGCGCTTGCGCAAATAAGCACTCAGAAGCACTGCGCCGATGACCAGCACGATGACCGCCAGTCCAAAGACAATCTTATGACGCTTGACTCCAGAAACTATGTACTCAGCACTGGAGGCCGCAGGTGCCGTGCCGGCTTGCGCAGTTACGGGGAGCGGGCCCGAAGCAGTGCGCATCGCGCTCTGGCCACTGACTGTTGCCGAAGCGGTGCGCAACTCAGGCGAGATGGTGCGATCAATCTCTGCGTCGACTTCGATTTTGCGTTTTAAGGCGCGGAAATCGAGCAGTAAATCTTTCATCGTCTGATACCGCTCCTCGCGATCCTTTGTCAGTGCTTTCGTCACGATTCGTTCCAACTCATCTGGCACATGCGGAGCAAAGCGCGTTAACGGCGCCGCATCTTTTTGCAGAATCAGTGAAATCGTTTCTGTTGGAGTTTCGCCCGGAAAGGGCACTTGGCCTGCAACCATTTCGTAGAGCACCGCGCCGAGACTCCAGATGTCGCTGCGCGCATCGACGTGAACACCTTTCGCTTGCTCCGGCGACATGTAGTTCGCTGTGCCCATCACGGTGCCAGCGCCAGTATTAACCATCGCTTTCGTTGGCGCTTCCGTGTCGGTCGTGGAGCCTTGCGGTTCGGTGAGTTTCGCCAGACCGAAATCAAGCACCTTCACATAGCCATCGCGGCGCACCATGATGTTTTCGGGTTTGATGTCACGGTGAATGATTCCGGCAGCGTGGGCCGCTGCTAATGCGCTCGCTGTCTGAATTGCGATCTCTAAAACTTCGGTCAGCTTTAGCGGCGCGTGCAGATGCTGACGAAGCGTCTCGCCATCGATAAATTCGGTCGCGATGAATCGGCTGTTACCAAATGTCCCGATCTCGTGAATCGTAAGAATGTGCGGATGATTCAACGCCGAAGCTGCCTTCGCTTCCTGAATGAATCGCTGGAGACGTTGCTGATCCGACGCGAGGAGCTCGGGCAGAATCTTGATCGCCACCGTACGATCAAGTTCAGTATCCAGCGCCCGATACACCTCGCCCATCCCGCCTTCGCCGATCTTGGAAACAATTCGATAGTGCGAGAGTTTCGAGCTGGGGGAAAGTTCCGCCATCTATAGTTTTAAGAAACTTAGGTACGCAGCCGACAATTACGCCGAAGTATACTTACAGCTATCGACATCATCAAAGCCACTAAGCGTCAAAACATATGATTGGACGAAGATCGAAGCACTGACCCAGCAACTAAATGATGAACGGCAGCGATCTTTAGGAATTGGTGAAGATCCTGGGCCAGTCCCATAAGAAACCCCTGACATGGCGTTGAGCGCGCCTAAGATGATCAATCCGATCAGCCGGCCATTGCAGTGGCACGGGCGTCCCGCCCGTGAACCACGCGCAAGACGCGCGTGCCACTTCAAAACGACCCAGACTTTGAAACGGAACGCTCCGCTTCGCCTTCAACTTTATGCAAGTTAGTTCGGGCGCGCAGCAAGCATACCGTGCACCTTCGCTTTCTTAGTGGCGCTAAGTTGTTTACAAGACTGGTGGCCAGGGACGGAATCGAACCGCCGACGCCGGTCTTTCAGGCAATGTCTTCATCGCTAGATCTCGGCCGGATGTTCTGGTTGTGGTGGAAGATGTTGCCAGGGTCATACGTGGTCTTCACTTCTCTCAGCCGTCTGTAGACGCAGTCACCGTACGCCTCCCGGACTCGATCGGGGTCTTCGTCGTTGCCGAGGAAGTTGACGTACACGCCTTCGCGGAAGCGTCCGAGAGCAGCGAAGAACCTCCTCGTCCAGGCGGTGTCTCGATCGCCGAAGTTCTCGCCGGGCTGCCACACAGCATCGAGGGTGATGGCGTGCGACGCCTTGCGGTTACCGAATGCGGTAGCGCCGTTGACCACTCTGCTCACCGCTCCTTTCAGATGGAACATCGCCACGTACGACCGTGGCGACGAGCATGAGAACGCGTGCTCGGCGATCACGTCGATCAGATCGTCGCGCAGCTCGGGAAGATGCGTGGATTTCCAGTAGTACTTCCAACCATGGACAACGGTGGAGTCGAGCGCGCTCTGGAATTCCACGTACCGCGTGGGCCCGACCAAATCGAGGAGGGGAGTTTGGAATGCTCGGAGAGGACCAAGCCGGCGCTCACCTTCCTCGATCGGCCCGGCGTAACACGTACCCACCATCACCACCGGACGCCAGTGCAGATCCTCGGGAATGTCCGGTAGGGGTGGCGCCGTGCCGAACCTCACAACCGTGCCGAGATCGTCGGGAGCATAGCGGATGAAGTCCTGGTAGAAGCGGAGGACCTCCGCGGCGTCGCTCGCATCCCAGAGAATGGGTCCGGCGAGCATAGTGGGTCCGACGGAGTGAAGGCGGAACTCGAACGAGGTGACCACGCCGAAGTTGCCACCGCCACCTCGCAACGCCCAGAACAGGTCCGGGTGTTCATTCTCTGACACTCGCAGCAGCTCGCCTTCGGCCGTCACAATGTCGACCGCAAGGAGATTGTCGATCGTGAGGCCGTGCTTGCGCATGAGCCAGCCGATGCCACCGCCGAGAGTGAGGCCGGCAACGCCAGTGTGGCTTACGATTCCGCCGGTGGTGGCTAGACCGTGCGCCTGTGTCTCGTGATCGACGTCGCCCCATAGCGCACCACCCTGCACCCAAACCCTGCGGTCGGCGGCGGTAACCTGCACCGCCCGCATTGCCGAAAGGTCAATGACGATTCCGTCGTCGCAGATGGCAGTGCCCGCCACGTTGTGGCCGCCGCCCCGTATGGCGATCTCCAGATCGTGTTCGCGGGCGAAACGCACCGCCGCGATCACGTCGGTGGTACCAATACATCGCGCGATCAGGCGCGGACGCCGATCGATGGCACCGTTCCACAAAGCACGGGCGGTGTCGTAGTCGGCGTGGTCCGCACTAATGAGCCGACCTCTGAACCCGTTGATCTCCGCGACGGTTGGCTCATTGTTCGCGGGGTCGAATTCCGCGGTTGTTGGTGTCGTCATGTGTCCTCCTCTCTCTCGACGGCGCATTCGACCACTGCGAACCGCGACCGTAAAGTCAAGAATCTGGACTTCACAACCGAAGGAGGATGCGCCACACTGGCGTCGTGAGAACGTACGGCCAATACTGCCCTATCGCCCGTGGTGCAGAGATCTTCGCCGAGCGCTGGACACCGCTGATCATCCGCAACCTGAACCTTGGCTGCGCAAGCTTTAGCGAGATCCTGGAGGGCGCGCCCGGACTCTCCCGTACCCTGCTCTCACAGCGGCTCAAGCAGCTCGAACACTTCGGCATCGTCGAGTCGGCACCCAAGCCCGATGGACGCGGGCACCACTACAAGCTTACGTCCGCGGGCCACGAGCTCTTCACGGTCTGTCAGTCGCTCGGCGAGTGGGGTGCGCGTTGGCTCGAGATAGCTCCCGAGAACCTCGACCCCTTTGTGGCCCTGTGGTCGATGTGCAACGCGCTCCGCCGAGACCGACTCCCCGCTCGACGCGTCGTTATCCGCTTCGACTTTACCGGCCGCCCCCGCTCTGAGCGCTATTGGCTACTCATTGAGCTCGGAGATGCTGAGATCTGCAAGACGTACCCCGGCGACGAGGATCTCTACATCACGGCGGAAGCTGAAGCCTTTGTCAAGTGGCACGCCGGCCAGCTCACTTGGGCCGAAGCTACGCGCAAGAACCGAATCCAACTCGACGGCCCATCGTCGCTTGTAAGAGCCTTCCCAACTTGGAACGCACGCAGCATGTTCGCTCACATCATCCCAGTCTCCCGCACATCCACGGGATCCGCAGAATGACATCCGCAACATTTTTCCACTGCCACGACTTTATGAAGTTGCAACTCAACCGAACCGACCACAGAATCCGAATCCCTCAAGCAGTCAGTTTAGAGTGAACTGCGATGGTTTTCATTTCTAGGTTTGCGGTTTAGACGGAACTGAAAGCCAAGAGTCTGCTGCATTGCGTGTATGTGCTCTTGATTGCCATGGACTAAAGATCGTCCATCGAATAGTCCTAAGGCGCTTTTTGAGAGGTGGCTAAGTTATTGAAAAGGGTGGTGGCCAGGGACGGAATCGAACCGCCGACGCCGGCCTTTTCAGGGCCGCGCTCTACCAACTGAGCTACCTGGCCAATTGGAAGGGAAAAAGACCGCGTAGTATAGGAACTTAAAGAAAAAACTGTCAACTTCAGGAAGGTCGCGGAAATTGTCGAATTAGTCACAAAAAAGTCGTTGACTGATTCCTTGCCGGGTGTATAATCCGGTCGTTGCGGGTGGGGCTGATGCCCAAACGTCAGCTGGTCAAAAGACGACCCATCCAATTCAAAATTGATAGTGCCCGCCAGTGCCAGCTCGGCCGCCGATCGCGCCCCCCGCAGTCGCTACCTTCGAGCTGGCACAGCTTTTTTTGGACTGCGGTTGTCACAGCTCTTTGTTTTTCTTTCGGCAAAAAAGCGGCGCTCCCGACGCGTCGGAACCGCACTCCAAACTACAACCCAGTTCTTCTGAGTAGCTCTGCCTTCTCCCGATTTGCCGCCACGATTGTTTCTGCTTCATCAATCGTCAGAAGTTTTCGGTCCAGCATTACAAGTTCGCCATCGATGATCACGGTATCGACGTCTGTCGCTTGCGTTGCGTAAACCAGAGTCGAGATCAGATCCGTCCGGGGCGTTACGTGTGGCTCATCTAGTCGCACAACGATTACGTCTGCGCGCTTTCCTGCCTCCAAAGTTCCCAATGCATCCTGTTCCCCTAAGGCCCTCGCACCTTCCACCGTCGCCATTCGAAGAACAGTTTCGGCGGTCAGCGTGTCAGGCCCGTGAAGTGTCTTCTGCAGCAACGCTGCTAACCGCATCTCGCTGAACATATCGAGACGGTTGTTGCAGGCGGCACCGTCCGCGCCGAGTGACACCGAAATACCGCGTTTCAAAAGTTCCTTGACGGGCGCGATACCCGAACCGAGTTTTGAATTAGAAGACGGACAATGGCTCACATGCGTTCCGGTGGATTTCAGAATCGCCATTTCATCGTCACTCAAATGCACACAATGGGCCAATGCAACGTGAGGTCCACTGATGCCAACCTGATCGAGATAGGCGATGTTGCGTAGGCCCGTTTCGCTCTCGACGATTTGGCACTCGCTCGTATTCTCTGAGGCGTGCGTGTGAATCATCACGCCGTGCTCACCTGCCAACCGGCCGACCGTCTCTAATAATTCACGCGTGCATGAGACGGCAAAACGTGGGGCGAAGCAGTACCTGATTCGGCCGTCGGCCTTTCCATTCCAGGCTTCGAGTAAAGCGAGCGATTCTTCAACCGATTGACCAGTATCTTCATGAAGGGCGTCGGGCACCTCGTCGCCTTTGTCCATCATGCACTTCCCGACAGTCGCCCGGACTCCTGTCTCCTCGACGACTTTGAAAACCTCCGCAGTGTGATTCACCGTCTCCATCGACAGAATATTAGTGGTGCCGCCCTTGATCAGTTCGGCAATTCCCAGACGCGCAGACGCGGCGATCGATTTTCGATTGTGTGCAGCCTCCATGGGCCAGACACGAGTCTTCAACCAATCAATCAGTGACAAGTCATCAGCCGATCCGCGGAAGAGTGTTTGGCAAAGGTGAATGTGAGTTTGAATGAATCCAGGTAACACAACGCAGTCAGTCGCGTCGACGATAATGTCAGCCGAGTGTCCTGTCTGTCCGACACTGCTGATCCGATTCCCGCTAATAAGCAGATCTCCGCGTACGATTGGCTTGGCACGGTCCATCGTCAGCAGCGTTCCGCCCTTTATGAGGATAGATTTCATTACTGAAGCCAATTAACGACGAGTCAATTCCGGTGGGCCTAAGGTTTTCATCACAGGTGGATTATCGGTTTACGTACCGACGTGTGTAAAGCAAAACGCAGGTCCACCGATTTCCACCGATTACACAGATTTTAGAGCTCAGACAGCGGAGTTGAGTGACGATGCTTAGGTTCTTAGCCGTTGGACCAGGAAGCCGCAGTACTCAAGTGGGCTGTCTAAGCTTCTAAATCTGTGCCATCTGTGTAATCTGTGGACCTGCTTCGTTTCTGTAGTAATCGGTGGACCTGCGTCTCGCCTATTTCTTGTCGCCTGCTGCCGCTTTCGCTGTTGGCTCCGGTTCTTCCTTCACAGGAATACCCAGCTTCAATTTCACTTCACGCTCAAGCTTCTTGAGAACTTCGGGGTGATCCTTCAACGCTTGCTTCGCATTTTCACGACCTTGTCCCAGCCTATCTCCCTTGTAAGAGAACCACGCGCCGCTTTTCTCGAGCACACGTTGAGCGACGGCAAGGTCCAACAGGTCGCCTTCACGCGAAATGCCTTCACCATACATGATGTCGAATTCACACTCGCGAAATGGTGGCGCCACCTTGTTCTTCGCGACCTTAACTTTCGTGCGATTGCCAACTACTCGATCGCCATCTTTGATTGCACCGATGCGGCGAATGTCCAATCGCAGCGACGCATAGAACTTCAATGCCCGGCCACCGGTCGTCGTCTCCGGATTTCCAAACATCACTCCAATCTTTTCACGGATCTGGTTGATAAAAATGAAGCAAGTGTTTGATTGAGAAACTATCGCCGTCAACTTGCGTAACGCCTGCGACATCAGGCGAGCTTGTAGTCCCGGCAATGAATCACCCATTTCACCGTCGAGTTCTGCGCGTGGCACTAACGCAGCAACAGAGTCGATAACAATCACGTCAATCCCATTGGAACGAACGAGGGCCTCTGCGATTTCAAGAGCCTGTTCACCGGAATCTGGCTGGGAGATCAAGAGCTGATCGATTTCAACGCCGAGTTTGCCGGCGTAATCAGCATCCATCGCGTGCTCGGCATCGATATAAGCCGCGACGCCACCAGCCCTTTGTGCTTCGGCGACGATGTGAAGCGCCAGCGTCGTCTTGCCGGAACTTTCTGGACCATAGATCTCCACGATACGTCCGCGGGGAACTCCGCCGACACCAACCGCCGCGTCTAAACTAAGGGAGGTGGTTGATATAGCCGGCACGTCCGACACCTCGCGTTCACCCAAACGCATGATCGATCCCTTTCCAAACTTCTTTTCAATGTTTGCTAGTGCGGCTTCGATTGCTTTGCCGCGATCTACGCTCATTCGGTCATCACTCATGGCATACATCTCTTTCTTCCGCTCCTTTTCTCACCATCGCATTGCCGGTCCCCCTCGAAAGAGACGAGAGAATAGCACATACGGAGCGAGAATGGAACAGTGTTTCACGCTTGCAACAGCTAAAATTTAGAGGGTGAGGTTCTCGGATGCGACTCGCGTGCAATCGTAGCAGCCCTCTCTGCTTTCCCATGTTTCCGTGAGGTGATGCAGCCAATGTCGCTTCAATCAAACCAGCGGAACATCGTCCCGCATTAGCTCTTCAAAGGTTCGTCCCGTACGCTGCTCGGCCTGCTGTGCGAGTGAAGGTAAACCACCGGCTGGTTCATCCCCGGCGATTCTTTCCACGCGCCACATCGGAAAGAACAACGTTGCGAAGCCGATGAATGGTTCGTTATGCAGCACAGCACGAATCCAATCATCAAACGCATTGAGATCGAGACCGCGCAAGAATACTCCAGCAGCTGTAATCTCGTCGAGGATACCCCAACACTTCTCCCTTGGACTTTGCAACACGACGAGAATTGGCGCGCCTCGATTAAGCCCAGCTATTTTCTGCGCATCACTGTCCATTGATATTTCCGCCTTCACCAAGCAAGCTTCT
>DATIBJ010000212.1:0-25725 GCA_035457565.1 Pyrinomonadaceae bacterium
TGAGCTGCTTGCTTCAAGGCTCGAAGAACTTGCGAGTGCCGGTGGTCTGCATTCGAGTTTACGAGCGGCTGGCGTGCTGTCAGACGATCTTTCACAACTGGCCGGTGAAGCAGCTGAGCAATGGACTGGTCGATTTAATCCCCGACCGTTCGACGTCCGCGGCGCGCTGGAGGTTTATCAGTGCGCTTTTTGAATTGGTTCCGTCTCTGCGTCAGCTCCGCGTTCTCAGCGTCTCTGCGGTTCAGGCCTAACAAGTTCTCCCCGTTCGTCCATTCAAATATCCAGTCGGCTTTGCCGCCCGATGTGGGGCGATGGCTTTGCCTCGCCGTAAGTTGCGCCTTTTGACTTTGGGCTTTGCCCGTGGTTCGCGCTGTGCGCTTCAGTGTTGCGTCTTTGCGACGTGGGGGGCAGAGCCCGAACCAACGGCGCAGCCCGAAATCGAGTGGCTCAGCTATAGGCGAGGCAAAGCCATCGCCCCACATCGGGCGGCAAAGCCGTAACCGAAGGGGACAACATCAAGATGCATAGAGCTTTCAAACTCTTCATAACGTTTTGTTTTGTAGCAGTGAACCTCGTTGTCTCAGCTCCCGTTTACGCTCAGGACACACCTGCCGACAATTGGGCTCAGTTTCGCGGTAATCAGCGGCTTACCGGTGTTTCCGACTCCAAAGTACCTGCCGATCTAAAAGTGCTCTGGACTTTCGAAGCGGGTGATTCAATCGAATCTTCTGCGGCGGTTGTCGGTGGAACTGTTTTCGTCGGATCGCAGAAAGGTGAGCTCATCGCGCTGAGTCTCGACAATGGCTCCGTCTATTGGCGCTATAAGATTGACGATCCAATCGGCGAATCATCTCCAGCGTTCAGCAACGGCGTGGTCTACATCGGCGACCTCAACGGTTGGCTGCATGCTGTGAACAGCTCAGATGGAAAAAAGATCTGGGCGTTCAAAACCGGTAGCGAGATCAAGTCGTCACCGGTGGTAGTTGGCGATCGTGTTCTCATCGGTTCCTATGATGAAAATCTTTATTGTGTCTCAGCTCGCAATGGATCGTTAATCTGGAAGTTCAAGACCAACGGACCTGTACATTCGACTCCGAGCATTGCTGACGGCGTTGCCTTCATAGCAGGCTGCGATGAGATGTTTCGTGCGATCAAAATCTCCGACGGTAAGGAAATCTTCAGCGTCTCATCTGAAGCCTACACGGGCGCGTCTCCAGCTTTGCGTGGAAACGCTGCGTTCTACGGCACGTTCAATAATGAAGTGCTGATGGTGGATTTGGCGGCGCACAAGGTTGTCTGGCGCTACCAACACCCCCAACGACAGTTCCCCTTCTACTCATCCGCGGCGGTGACTGCGAATCGTGTAGTGGTTGGCGGACGCGACAAGTTGGTCCATGGTTTAGATCCGAATGGAAAGGCGGCCTGGACGTTCACAACGAGAGCGCGCGTGGAGTCGTCGCCGGCGATTGCGGACGGCCGTGTGTTTGTGGGGTCAAACGACGGGCGATTTTATGTGCTGAACTTGATGACGGGAGCAAAGGTATGGGAGTTTAATGCCGGCGCTCCGCTCTCAGCCTCACCAGCGATTGGCAAAGGTCGCATAGTGATCGGCACACAAGATGGTAGGCTTTATTGTTTTGGGTGAGCTAATGTCCGATAAACTTTAGTTTGTCGATGAGTTAGGAATACCGCTAGCTCCGATGGAAGTTGAGCGTGCGGTGAGTCATCGACAAACTATAAAGTTTGTCGATGAGTTAGGAATACGGCTAGCTCCGATGGAAGTTGAGCGTGCGGTGAGTCATCGACAAACTAAAGTTTATCGGACATTCAGAGCTACTTCTTCAACACTGCCACAGCTTCGATCTCGATCCGGGCATTCGCTGGCAGTCGCGCCACCTGAACAGCTGACCGCGCCGGAAAATCCTGTTTGAAATGATTGCGATAAATCTGGTTCATCGCCTGATAGTCGTTCATGTCAGCAAGAAACACTGTAGCTTTCACAACGTGGCCCATACTGCTGCCCGCTGCCTCTAATACTGCCGCCAGATTCTTCAAGACTTGTTCCGCCTGTTGCTCGAGACCACCCTCAACCATTTGACCGGTCTTTGGATCGATTCCGATTTGTCCCGACGTGAACACCATATCGCCAACAACGATCGCCGGCGAAATGGGTGCCGCCGACGGACCTGAGCCAGGTAGTTTCACAATGCGACGCTCTGTCTTTGCCTGACCGTAAGCTGAAACGAACGCACAAATGACAAAACATGTAGCGACGATAATTCTCACAGTGTTTCTCATTTCGTTACCTCGAAAAGTATTTCGCGACTGTTGCTTGATTTGGTTTGCTGGTAATGAGCGATACGATCCACATGAGCAGAACCGAGATAATCACCATCGGCACTACTGGCATGAAACCAAAAACTGCTGTTCCGCCAGGTGTGCGCGACAACACTTCCCACCCGCCAATCGTTCCATAAACTATCGATGGCCCAGGAGCCGGCGCCGGCACAACGTACTGAAACAGGGCCACCGCCACGACGGCGAGCGCAACCCAAAGAGTGACCGCAAACGCGCCCCACTTTGTACTTCCCTTCCAGAAGAGTGCGGCGACGAGCAATGGCGATAATGCTGCGAATCCTGAAAAACCGTACTGAATGGCCAACTCAAAGATTGCTTCGGGCGCACGCAACGCAACGACAAACGCGAACAACGTAATCAGCACAATAAACACACGACCAGTTTGAACCTGAACAGCCTCCCCAAAACGTTCCTTGTGCCCATAGAAGGCAAAGACGTCCTCGGTGAACATTGTCGATAAAGCCAGGATCTGAGAATCGCTAGCCATAACTGCCGCCATAATTCCCGCACCGAGAATTCCCGCCAACCACAGGGGCGCATAATGCTTCAGCAAAAGCATGATCACATCGTCTCCCGCAGCCTTCTCACGCAGTTCGTCGCGCTGCTCGGGAACCATGGTTCGTCCCTGAGTCGCGAGAACGCGGCGCGCTTCCTGCTTCGCGCGAATTTCGGGAACTTCTGTCACACGATTTGCCATGACACCAAGGAACACACAGGGCAACCAGATCGCCAGAATACAAAGCGGGTAGAAGATGACGGTCTTCTTAAAATGTCTCATCTTCTCGGCAGTGAGACAAAAGATCAAAATATGTGGAAAGGCGATCGCCGACAATGGGATGAACGTGTAACTGAAAAAGTAATACGGTGAGATTCGCTCGCGTGTGAGCAAGGGGGCAAGCGCCGGCGACGACAGCATCGCATTCACTGCGCTGCCAAAACCACCCATCGCAATGCCGATAACAATGATCGCAATCGCGCCGAACAACAAGAACAGAATCGTCTGAAACGTGTTAACCCACGCCGTCCCGCGCATCCCGCCAAAAAAGACGTAACCCATAACGACCAGCGCGACGATCGCACCGCCAAACCAGTAAGGAACAAAGCCGCCGCTAATCACATTCAGCGTCGTTCCCCCACCCATGATTCCGATGATGATGTAGGGCACCAGCAACACTGCCTGGACTACAAAGATCATCGTCCCGATGTGGCTACATTCCCAGCGGTCACGAAACATCTGCACCGGCGTCATAAATCCGTACTTCTTGCCGAGAGCCCACACACGTGTGCCAATCAGAAAGAGTGTGAGTGGAATAACAAGACCTGACGAAGAAGCCATCAAACCAAACGTCACAATCCCGTTCGTAAACGCGTGGCCCGACGAGCCGAGAATGGCAAATGCCGTCATGTTCGTGCCGAACAGCGAGAACAAGAAGACAAATGGCCCAAGCGAACGGCTCGCAAGAAAGTAATCTTCAGCCTCTCTTTTGCTTTTGGCCTTACGGAAAGCGAAGACACCGATGTAGAGAACGGCGGCTAGATAAAGGAAAACTACGATGGCTGGAATCAATGTTTGCGATCCTCCTCGGACTCCTGGTGTTCTATCTCACGCTCAAGATGAGCGGGCCAGGCATAGGTGACGAGAAGCCACATCAACAGCGATGCAGCGACCGAGAAACACGCCTGGTAAAAAAGCCCGATAGGAACAAAACCAAAGACGAGTGGATGGGGCGTGCGCCAGAACCAGATGTCCTGGTGAAGAATGTAGAGTGCGATTACTGCGACAACAAGAAGGATACGCTTCATGAAATCGGGTCTCGTTTTTCTGGAGATGCTTGTTGGCTTGGATGTCCGGGACACGGACTATATGAAGCGAGAGTGAAAGCTGTCAAGACTGGAACCTGAGCAATACAAATGCTGCAAATGCAAATAAGTATTGACTTCCCGGCTTTGAAAACCTTTAAATGATCTTGCGGTTATCATCCCCGACCTCCGCATCTTCCCTAACCACCTCACCCACACTGAGGCTGACAAGTTCGTACCGAACGCAGACAGCCGTCACAACCCGAGATTCAGTATGAAGAAAATCCTTACGGGAGCAATTCTTTTTTCGATCTGCCTTTCATGTGGCATCCTGTTCGCCAAACAGACACCCCTTGGACTTAAGGACTACGAGACCGGCGTCAAGTTTGGTCAAATGGCTTTTGAGTTAAGACCACAGGTTTACACAATTTCGATAGCGGAACTAGCCGCTGCGCAGATCGGCGACGTGACCACCGTTGATAGGTGTATTCAGTTATTCAAGGACGCACTACCGGCGAAGTACGTCGATTTCAAACTTCAGATGGATGCCGTGAGAGCGTATGCGCTCACGAAGGCAAATCGACGCGCGGAAGCGTTACAAGTTGTCCATAGCTGGAAACATCTGGATATCGCCCACGGAAGAATTGTCGGATACTGGCGGGGCCTGCCCGATGGAATGGATGTGGCAAATAATTGGGCAGACTTGATGAAGAGTTAGACGCCAACTATCCGTTAATAAAACACCTCACTGTCAGACCTTGTTGAGTATTTGGGGTCGTTCGGACAACTGGAGAGACGCTGAGCTCGCAGAGGACGCCCAGAGAATTTCGTGCTTTGTGCTAGAGTATCGAACGCCTTTACCAGGCATTGTTTGTGAGTGGCGTCGGATTCTCAGTTGATCATGAACCTTCGCAGCCGCACAGCTTTCCATCTGCTCCTGTGCATTCTCACGACGGCTCAACCTTTATTGGTCTCGGCGCAGACGAAACAAAAACCAGAATCTAAGGTCGATAAGGAACTCGAACAACGGCGCGCCACGGCGATGTCGCTGCTGCAATCGCTCGCAATCGAGGCGCGAAGCTACCGCGACGAAGCACTGAGAGCGCGGGTGCAGGCACGAATCGCAGACGTCATTTGGCCACAGGACAAAGAATCTGCGCGCGAATTGTTTCGCAGGGCGTGGGATATCGCTGAGGTGGTGGATCAAGCAGGTTCGACTGCAAATACGCCCGGACAACGACCGACGAGCGGTCGCACCGTACCGCGAGCCAGACTCCGCCGAGAGATTCTTCAACTCGCCGCCAAGCGCGACGTCAAACTCGGTGAAGAGTTTCTCGCGCGCATGACTAACAAAGACGCGGCTGATCCCAAAGCCGCTACGACACCGTTATCTTCTGCGGAAATCGGTGAACGTTTGATGCTGGCGTATCAATTCCTGGCGTCAAACAACATTGAGCGCGCCCTTCAGTTTGCGGATCCGGCGCTGACAACGGTTAGCGAGAGATCTATCTCCTTTCTTGTGGATTTGCGCGACAAAAACGCCGCTGCCGCAGATCAGCGCTTCATGTCGCTTCTTCTGAACGCTGATCGAGATTCAGGTTCGGACGCAAACACGGTGTCGCTGTTAACGTCGTATGTCTTTACGCCCACGGTTTATCTTGTCGTAACGCGGAGTGGCATTCCTAGCAGCAACACTTATCCGGCACGAGCGACGCAGCAGATTAATCCGGTTGTGCGAAAAGCTTTTTTTGAAGTTGCTGCAAGAATCCTACTGCGGCCTCTACCGCAGATCGATCAGTCGTCGGCGGGCCTAGCCGGCACGCATTTTATTGCGACGCGTTTGTTGCCACTATTTCAGCGCTTTGCCCCAGACTTTGTTGGTCCGATCAGTGCCCATCTTGCATCGATGG
Source organism: Pyrinomonadaceae bacterium (assembly GCA_035457565.1). GTDB lineage: Bacteria > Acidobacteriota > Blastocatellia > Pyrinomonadales > Pyrinomonadaceae > PSRF01. The sequence goes on from DATIBJ010000212.1 coordinate 6,069, forward strand.
GGCCTGAGCTTGAACAAAGAACCTCCAATAACGGCGAGATAGCACTGAACCGCGGGTTGAATGGAAGCGACCGACCTTCGTTCGACGACGAACTAAAGGAACGTTTGGACCGCGCGCGAAACGTGGACGAGCGTGACAGGGCCTACGCGCATGCCGCAATTTCAGCCGCAGACGCAGCCGATCCTCAAGCGAGAGATTTCGTCGATAAGATCGAAGACCCGGAAACTCGCAAAGGCGTGAAGACCTTTGTTGATTACATGCTTATCCGCAGTCTCATCAGAAACAAAAAGGCAGATGAGGCACTATCTCAAATACGGAAAGCTGATCTGTCTCTGACCCTCCGCTCACAATTTCTGACCGGTGTAGGGACGCTAATCACGAAGAATGACCAGACTCGCGCGGTTGAGCTTTTTAACGAAGCGTTAGCCGATGCGCGACGACTTGAACAGACATCAGACCAGGCGTACTTACTGCTGGCATTGTTGCGTCAGTTCTCCACGATCGATCGTGTTCGCACGTGGGAGATCCTGAGTGAAACCACGAAGGCCGCAAATCGTGTCGCGGATTTCACCGCAGAGAACAGTCAAACTTCCTTCACACTAGAAGGCAAATTCAGTATTCGACTGACGACGGAACTCGCAACACCTTCGGATCTCGCGGAGGTGTTTGAACAACTCGCTCAAGAGAGTTTCTATCAGGCGCTCGACGCCAGCAAAGCCTTTACGGGCGACGCGCCGAAGGCGATTGCGATGATCGCGGTTGGACGAGTGGTTCTGGAGGACCAAAAGGTGAAATGACAGCGGATTAGATCGAGCGTACGAAGATTCTTCATTTCCATGTCGCCTGGTATGTCCTAATCTCAATTCTCCGTGTGGCCTTTGTGTTCTCTGTGTAGGCAAGTTCGTAAGTTGTTTTCCTGAGAATCTTTTAGAACGGCTTTGCCGCTTGCTGTGAGTTGACGGCTCTGCCTCGCCGTAATGTGCCTCTTTCGATTCGGGCTATGCCCCTGGTTCGGGCTGTGCCCCGTCCACCTACTAAGAAGACACGGAGTACACCGAGATCACACGGAGAAAATCAAATTAGGGCACTACCTGGATTCGTACAATTCTGAAATCGGAGTTAAAGGTGCTATCTTGTGCCTGAAAAACACAACTCAACGAGTAAGGGGATTTGGAAAATGTTTAAGAACCTGCTTGTAACCTTCGTTGCCCCCGTAGTCGTTCTCGCTATCGTTTTCCTCTTTGCCCCCCTAACAAATGCCCAGCAAGCATGCTTCAGCGCTGAAGAGCGCGAACGTGTGGAAAAAACAGCCAAGGTCTGGCGCGCACCAGATCCAGGTTATGACCCAGTGCTTGGTTACAACCCGGCCAACGGACCACGCAAGGGATCTCCTCCAGTCAATGCAAACGGACTCGCAATGCCTATTAACTGTGTCGCGAATAAGGACGAGACTCCGGGCGCGGGCACCACACCAAAGTTTCACTGTTCAGTGGCGGGAAACACCGACAATGATGGAAACCTCGTGCGCTACAAGGTCAAACCACATTTCAAGGGGCAGTCGCGCGATAAGAGGAATGGCGAGATCTACGGCGAGTTCTTATCGTCGCGCTTTTCACAAGCACTAGGCTTCTTTGCTGATGATGAATGGGTGGCAGACGTCAACTGCCCTGACTGCGAGAAGAGCCTGACGAGTAAATTCCAAGGCGCTCCATGGTCGCCCTCGCAACCTGCCGCAGGAATTGAACTGTCACTCGGACGCGGTGTCGACGTGAACTGCAACAACAAAGACTCAGCGTCGCTTTCGGGCGCACTGCAAAAGTTGTCGGCTAACGGTGCACCTCGTGCGCAAATTGATGCTTTCAAATTGTGGCTCGGCTTTATCGATCACGGCGACACTAAGACGGACAATCACAAGTACGCTTGTCTTGATTCAAAAAAGGAAGGCACGACTCGAGTGTGCAAACCCGGTGAGGCAGTATTCTATGTGAGTGACATGGGCTCGACGTGGGGTTTTTCAAGTTCCAGCGAAAACAAGGCGAGGCTTGACAGTTGGCGTAAGAAGGACCCGATTAAGGTGAGCGGCGGAAGCTGTGCGTCGACCGCCAAGAGTATCGGCGATGCCAACATTAGTGAAGAGGGGCGACAACTACTTGCGACGCAACTGCAGCGACTACTCGATGCTGAGAAGTCGAACAGCACCATCACAAAGGTATTCCGTGCCTCGCGGAACGCCGAGCGCGATCAGCCCGCCGAACAATGGACTGCTGAGTTCATCCGAAAAGCAAAAATGATTATCGATGCACGATGCTCAAAATGATCTCTGCGCACAGACGAAGCGCAGCGGAGCCGCAACCAATGAGTTGCTTCTGGCGTTACGGCTTTGCCGCTCGATGTGAGGCGATGGCTTTGCCTCGCCGTAACTGCCGCTTTCATTCTGGGCTGTGCCCCTGGTTCGGTCTTTAACTTGTCGGTTGCGGCTCCACTCAACATTGACTGCATGTATGTGGACAGGGCAGAGCCCAAACCACGGGCATAGCCCGAATCTTAAGAAGCACATTACGGCGAGGCAAAGCCGTCGCCTCATAGCAGGCGGCAAAGCCGTGTTCGACAATGTTTTTAGAAAACAAGACGCCGCTCATTTGCTACACAGAGAGCACTGAGGTGGCGCAGAGCAAGATTTAGAACGTATGAAATCAGACTTGTCTCAAGACCGCGAATCGTCACCGAAAAAATCAAAGCCTAAACACTTCCTGGCCTGGTCAGTCCTTAATCAGGATCTCCAACAGCTGGAATTCTTCAGGCGAGTACTGGAAGAAGCGACAGAAAAGACGACTCCACCGCTCGAACGACTGAAGTTTCTTTCCGTTGTCTCTTCAAACCTCGACGAGTTTTTTATGGTGCGGGTGTCAGGCATTAAGGAGATGCTTGACGTGGAAGACATACGTCCGATGCCTGGCGAGCTAACGCCACTGGAACAGCTCAAAGTAATTCGCGACAAAGTGTTGGCATTGGTGGAAGAACATTCTGCATGCCTGCGCGAAGAGGTGTTGCCGCAACTGCAGTCAAGGGATGTCGCGATTGTTCCTTACGCGCATCTTACGCAGGATGAAAAAGATCGACTCGCGAAATACTTCATGAAGAATATATTTCTGGTGCTCACGCCACAGGCAGTCGATCCTTCCCATCCTTTTCCTTACGTATCAAATCGCAGCCTAAACATCGGTTTGATCGTTGAAAGCAATCCGGAGGATACGTTCGCTGGATTGTCAATTGGCGAAGAAGTCCGATTCGTGCGGATTAAAGTGCCACCTGTCGTCCCGCGCCTGATACCAGTGGACGAAGAGAATTCAAGATTCACGCTCGTTGAAGAAGTAATCGAAGCAAACATCCATTCCCTGTTTCCCCGAATGCATCTCGGCAAAGGGCACTTTTTCCGGGTGACGCGTGACGCGGATGTTGAAATTCGCGACGACAAGGCCGCCGATCTGTTGGCTTTGATGAAAGAGTCACTGCGAGAGCGGCGGTTCGGCTTGCCCGTAAGACTGGAAGTATCGTCTTCGATGCCCCCGGAAATGCTCGACTACCTCGTTCAATCGCTGAACATCGAACCCGATGATGTGTACCGGATTGATGGACCGCTGGACGTTCCGGGCTTAATGCAACTCTATGGTTTGGATCGCCCTGACTTGAAAGACAAACCATTAAAGGCGACGGTTCCTCACGTGTTGAGAAAGAAGGAGTCGCTATTCAACTCAATCAAGCAGCAAGACCACTTGTTGCATCACCCATACAGCTCGTTTGAAACGGTTTCGGATTTTATTCAGGCAGCCGCACAGGACCCGCATGTGTTGGCTATCAAGATGTGTCTCTATCGCACAGGCCAGAACTCACCAATCCCGAAAGCCCTGATGGAGGCGAGTGACCGCGGTAAACAAGTAACTGCCGTAGTGGAAATCAAAGCCCGGTTTGATGAAGAAAGTAATATCGAATGGGCAGCGCGTCTCGCCGAATCTGGGGTCCACGTCGTCTACGGATTGCTCGACTTAAAGACCCACAGCAAAGTAACGCTAGTTGTGCGGCGTGAAACCGACGGTTTGCAAACATACACGCACATCGCGACGGGCAACTACAATCCAACTACATCACGCCTGTACACTGACCTGGGATTGCTAACGAGCGATCCGGTAATCGGGGACGACGCGACTGACCTGTTCAATTTCCTGACCGGCTTTTCGATGCAGAAAGACTACTCGCGCCTGATGGTTGCACCGGTTAATCTCCGCAAGCGCATGCTCGCGTTGATCGAACGCGAAACAGAATACGCTTCCGCTGGTGAGCCGGCACACATCATGGCGAAGGTAAATCGCCTTACCGATTTAACTGTCATTGAAGCGCTGTATCGAGCGTCGCAAGCGGGCGTAAGAATTGATTTGATAGTGCGTGGCGCATGCATGATTCGTCCGGGTGTACCGGGCCTATCGCAAACCATTAACGTGCGAAGCGTCGTCGGTAGGTTCCTCGAACACAGTCGGATCTTCTACTTCCTGAATGGCGGCGATGAAGAGTTGTACATCGGCTCGGCCGACTGGATGACTCGAAATCTGGATCGACGCGTCGAGGTTGTCGCGCCAGTTTTGGATGCGCAGCTAAAGAAGTATTTGAAAGATACCGTACTGGCAGCTTATCTGCGCGACAACGTGAAGGCGCGAGTCATGAACTCTGACGGGACGTACGAACAGCCGCCTCGAGGCATCAACGAAGAAGCTTTCAACAGTCAGACATACTTCGAAGGCGCTAACAGTTCTCCTGGAGCCGGAAGCGTTCACTCAATCAAGCGAAGGCAATTGTGGTCAAAGCGAATTCCGTGAGGGTTTGCTTTGTATTTGTTCTTTGTACTTGGTGCTTTGCCCTTGGTGCTTGGTGTTTTGTGCTTGGTCCTTCCCTCGTGCTTGAGTCTTAGTTCAGACAACACACGCTAAGAACAAACTACAAAGTACGAAACACCTGAGCCGTTCTTCCGTTTTCACAATCAATTCACGAAAGAGGTCTAAGCAGATGAATAGAGTCAGTGTTGGAGTGCTGGCGACGTTTGTCGTCATCCTGATCGGCAGTGGATTGCTGGCGTACGGCCTTCGCGAACGCACGCCGGCCATGAATCCTCCGAACCACGAACCCGCGTTGACTGCAGACACTCCTGCTCCAAGTCCGCGCGAAGAGCCATTGTTGGGCCAACTTTTTGGCTCACGCACAACCGGACTCGCTCCGTCGTCGGTCGCGAGTTGGGAAGATACTGCCGCAAAGATTGCTCTCCGCTTCTCCCTCGCCGCTTTCCTCGCAGGCTTGTTGGCGTTCCGCTGGCGGCGTGGTCTGTCGTTCAGCCGCCGTAATCCCTTTGTCGCGCAGACTCAGATTCTGATGGCTGTCGTTGCGGCCGCGATGATGATGGTTGTCGGTGACAGCGCAGCGCGTGCGTTTGGAATCTTTGCCGCTGCTTCACTCGTTCGCTTCCGCACAAACATCCGCGATCCGAAAGAAATAACGGTGCTGTTGATATGCCTCGGTGTCGGTTTGGCATCAGGGGTCGGACGTTGGGACATGGCGCTCATCCTCGCGCTATTTGTATTACTTACCCTGGCAGTTCTTGAGTACTTCGAACAGTCACAAGTGTTCCGATCGATGGAGGTGACTGTTAAGACCCGCAATGTGGATTCTACAGAAGCCGTACTGAAGAAGATATTTGCAAAGCATAAGTTTGATGCCGAATTGCGCGAGATCGATCGGCCCGACGAGGATGACCCGATCGGCAAGGTGGTCTATCTCGTAAATCTAAGTACATCAATCAGCACCGATAGGCTGAATGAAGAGGTACTCTCGGCTGATAAAGAGAACATTGATACCGTTGAGTGGAAGCAGAAGGAAAGCCAGACTTACATTTATAAGTAAACCTCTTCCGCGTTGGACTTTGGAGTTTGGACTTGGTACTTAGTAGTTAGTAACTCAGCATACAGGGGTGAGGATGGCGGCTCGGACAATTGTAGTTGGTGACATTCACGGGTGTTACGACGAATTAATGGCGCTTCTTGAAAAGGCGGAGCTGGGCCCTGACGATCACGTTGTATCTGTCGGAGATCTAATTACAAAAGGTCCGAAGAGCAAAGAGGTGCTCGAGCTATTCATGACTGACCCGCGTTTCAGTACGGTCATTGGTAATCATGATCTGGCGCTGCGGCGAAAGTGGAATGGCGAAGATATTGAATTAAAGCCCGCGCAAAAAGAGACCCACAAAGAACTGAAGGCTGACAAGGACGCTTACACAACCTACTTCAACAAGCTGCCGTTCATAATCGACCTCGAGACACATCTGGTAGTCCATGCAGGGTTGCGCCCGAACGTCGAGCTCTATTCGCAAACAACGGGTGATCTAACGCGACTGAGAACGTTGGGAGCTGATCGAGAGAGTGATAACGGCACGCCCTGGTATCACGTTTACTACGGAGAAAAGACAGTACTCTTTGGTCATTGGCCTGCTCCTGAACCGCGCAGAGGCAAGAATGCCATCGGGCTGGATACTGGTTGTGTTTATGGATACAACCTGACGGCGTACATCATTGAGACTGACGAATTCGTAACCGTGAAGGCCGAACGTGCGTACGACGAATCTTAACTTTCCAGTTCCTTTGGCCTAACAATCCACTCGAGGCTTCCCTTCTTACTGCCAACCTCGGTCCACTTTAAGTTTTTGAAAGCAATTTTCGTGAGCGTTGCGGTTGGGTATTCCTCGTTTTGTCCCGTCAGCAACGCGAGGAGTTCCTGAATGCCCGGATTATGTCCAACAAGTAGCACGGCTTTGGATTCATTTTCGAGCTGCGAAACCAGTTCAAGCAAACGTTCGGGAGTCGCTTCATAGATTCGCTCGTCAAAGCGCAGCTCAGGTCGCATCTTTGCCGTACGCAAAACAACTTCGATTGTTTGTCTTGCCCGGACGGCGGGCGAACTCACGACTAAATCAAAACTGAGCTCTTTATCTTTCAGAAACCCACCAACAGTTTCACAGGCTCTGCGACCACGGCCGGACAACGGGCGGTCGAAATCCGCCAGGTTCGCATCTCTCCAACTCGATTTGGCATGGCGTAACAGGTAAAGGGCTCGCATTTAACCGTCCTTCAGATCTTGTTTACAACCCTGTAACACATCTTTCTTACAGTGTCTGCCGATTCTACGGAAAGTGTCGGTTTGCGGCCAGTTTTTAGCTATTAATGTGTGGTCACTGGACGGAACCACTTAAAGCGTTCTAGCCTTAGTACAAATTCTCCTAGCTCCAACAGTCAAGACTGACGCCTAACTTTAGCTGCCCTTGAAACTCGCCGCCATCGACATTGGCTCCAACTCCATCAAACTCGCCGTCGTTGACGCGGCCGCGACTGACTCGTTCGCCGTGCTCGCGCGTGAGAAGGAAGTCGTAAGACTGGGTCATGAAACTCTCGCAAACGGTCGGCTCTCGCCGGAGGCAATCGACCGTGCGGTAAATTGTATTCAACGTTTCCGTACAACGGCCGAGGCACGTCAGGCAGAAACGATTGTCGCAGTAGCAACGGCTTCTGTGCGCGAAGCGCGTAACTCCGCGCAGTTCATCAAGCAGGTTGAGAAGCGAACCGGCGTTCGAGTGGAAATTCTGTCTGGCGTTGAAGAAGCACGGCTGATTGGCTTAGCCGCGTCGCATGGTTGCGCGCCGCGTGGCGTGACAAACATGAACATCGACATCGGCGGAGGTTCGACAGAGATTTCGTTATTCCGTGATGGCGTGCCACTTTCTCTTTTCTCCGTAAAGGTAGGAGCCGTACGACTGACGGATCGATTCATCCGGCGCGATCCACCAAAGCCAAAAGAAATCGCTAACCTGAAAGCAGAAGTGGGTGCTGCCTTTCAACGACCGGCTCGGGAGCTTCGCAACACAACGTGGCAAAAAGTCTCCGGAACGTCAGGAACAATTCTCGCCATCGGAGCTGCTCTCCGCGCAAGCGGCACGACAAACAGTGAGCGCAGAGAACAACCAGCGCAACCTGTCGAAGCAGAAATCCCTTTAAGCAGGCTGGCACAGCTGAATGCCGCGCTGGCCTTTAAGAACCAATCGGAGCGCCGGGCACTCGCAGGCATCACCGCCCAACGAGCAGAAATAATCGTTGCGGGCGGTCACATCCTCGAAGCCGCGATGCGCGCACTCAATCTGAATGTGCTGCACACCTGCGACTGGGCATTGCGTGAAGGTGTGATCATCGATTGTTTACGCGAATGGGAAGATGAAGCTCGACCTCTTGTGCCGGAGTTTGAAGACCACAAACTCCGTGCAGTACACGCTGTTGGTCGTCGCTTTGGTTATGAAGAGACGCACGCAAGGCAAGTTGCAAAACTTGCTGAGCAGATTTTTGACAGTTTGGCCGTAACAGAAAATCTATCGCGTCATCACCGCACGCTGATGCTTGCGGGCGCGCTTCTGCACGACATCGGGTATCACATCTCGCATGATGCACATCAGAAGCATGCGCTTTATCTGATAGAGAATTCGGAACTCACGGGTTTTTCCGAAACGGAGCGTGCAGTGATCGCAAATATCGCCCGTTATCATCGCGGCTCGCTGCCAAAACGCAGGCACCTTGAATTTGCGTCGCTTAACGCGGCAGACCAGGACACTGTCAGTAAGTTAGGCGGGATCGTTCGGCTCGCTGATGCGCTCGACAGAAATCACGACAGTCGCGTGCAGTCGCTTGAGTGCTCGGTTGAACCGAACCGGTTCGTAATTGGGGTTTCCAGCTCGGCAAATTGTGAGAATGAACTCACAGAAGTTGAACGCAAGAGGGATCTCTTCGAACAGGCGTTTAGTCGGACGTTAACCGTAAGTTCGTCAAAAAGAAAAGTGAAGACCGCATAAGACGATGGCGAAAGCGCGAAGAATCAAGGGCATCGACTGCAATGGCGCCGCGAACGCCGGCATTAAGCTCGTGCTGGCGGGCAGGTTCTCTGAGTTGTCGAAGCTAAGGGAGGCGGCACTGAATTGGAACGATCCGGAAGGCGTCCATTCAATGCGAGTAGCGTCGCGGCGCCTCCGCAGCGCGCTTCGTGATTTTGCACCGTTTCTCCGGAAACGAGGTCTCGCATCGTCGTTGCGGCAAATCAAGCAGATTGCTGACGCGCTCGGTGAGGTGCGCGATCAGGATGTTGCGATTGATGCGCTGGAGAAACTCCGATCGACTGCACCACAGGAAGTTTCGGTAATAGTCGGAGAGCTGATTAGCATCCGCGAGGTAGCCCGAAACAAAGCACGACAAGAGTTGAAACAGACGATCGCGAAAGCACACCTAAAACAACTGAACCGCCACTTCCTGGCAGCAGTCGATGTCGCCACAGCACCGAAAGCGCAAAGAGGACAGACTCCATCAGGTCCAACTTATGTCGATATGGCCAGGTCGATAATTCTCGATCGGTTGAAGGAACTGGAGAAACTCAGCAACAGTTTGTATCGTCCGTTAGAGGTCGAACCGCTCCACGATATGCGAATCGGGGCAAAACGTCTGCGTTACGCGATCGAGTTATTCCAGGAATGTTGGGGAGCGGACATCGCGGCTTTTGCCGCGGAGGCAGCACGCATGCAAACAACGCTCGGAGATCTGCACGACTGCGATGTTTGGATAGAGAGCTTTGGCGAGCTTATTCTGGAATCGAAAAAGAAGAACGAACAGGACCAGAACGATCAGTTTTCCTGGCTGCTCAGCCATTTTATACACGTTCGTAACAATCATTTTGACGACGCGTTCGACATCTGGCGTGAATGGGAAGCGCGCGGCATGAGCGACATGCTTCGTCGAGTTCTGAGTCCACCGACGACTGAACCCGCAACTGAAAATTAAGCAAGCGGCCCGACGTTCTCTCGGAGCAACCAACTAACAATCTTTCATGACAGCAACAGCTACCCGAGAAAAAAAGAAATCTCCAAAAGGCGCCAAAGATCGGAAGCCCAGGCATTCGCGCAATCAAAAGCAGCTTTTCTTTAATCGCGAGCTGAGTTGGTTGGAATTCAATCGGCGGGTGTTGGAAGAAGGACTAGATCCGCGTCATCCCCTGCTCGAACGATTGAAGTTTCTTGCCATCTTCTCTTCAAACCTCGACGAGTTTTTCATGGTGCGTGTTTCAGGTTTGCAGGAGTCGCTCGCTGGCGACTTTGGCGAGATGTCGCCAGATGGAATGACGCCGGCAGAACAACTGAAAGCCATCAGAGCAAAGTTGAAACCAATGCTCGAGCAACAGATGAATTGCTTGAAACAGCAAGTGCTACCCGCGCTCGCCGAACACCATATCGTTATTCGCCGGTACCGCGATCTCACGAAGCGTGAAAAGAAAGTTGCTGATAGCTACTTCCTGGAAAACGTATTTCCGATCCTGACTCCGCAGGCCGTCGATCCTGGTCACCCGTTTCCGTACGTTTCGAATTTGAGTCTGAACCTCGGCGTAATAGTTGAGCCGCAACAAACGAAGAAGAAGGGCGACGCGAACCAGGCGAGATTTGCGCGCATTAAGCTGCCTCCAATCGTCCCGAAACTTATCCCCGTCGATGACAAGGGGACGTTCACATTCCTGGGGAGTTTAACTGCGGCGAACATCGAGACCTTATTTCCGGGCATGCGAACGGGAAAGTGTCACCTTTTTCGTGTCACTCGCGATGCGGACTTCGAAATCAAAGAAGACGAAGCCAGTGATTTGCTGCGAACAATGCAGCAACACGTGCGGCGCATGCGGTTTGGCGATGCAGTTCGGCTGGAGGTATCAGCGACGATGCCTAAGGAGATGGTGTCGTTCTTGACTGAATCTCTCGAATTAACCCCCGACGATGTTTACGTAGTCGATGGTCCATTTAATATTCCCGACTTGATGCAGTTGTATGAGCTCGATCGTCCTGAATTGAAAGACCAGCCGTTGCAACTAACGACGCCGGTTCAGTTACGGAAAGAAGAGGACGTTTTTCGCGCGATCAAACGTCAGGACATATTGCTCCATCATCCATACACAGCCTATGCGACCGTCACCAACTTCATAAATGCAGCAGCGACTGATCCGGATGTGGTGGCGATCAAGATCTGTCTCTATCGTACGGGAAGGAATTCACCGGTGGTTAGAGCCTTAATCGACGCGGTCGAGAGAGGGAAACAGGTCGCGGCCCTGGTAGAACTGAAGGCAAGGTTCGACGAGGAGAGCAATATCGAGTGGGCACACCGGTTGGAACAAGCAGGCGTACACGTGGTTTATGGCATGGTTGGCTTAAAAACGCATTGCAAGCTGACACTCGTTGTGCGCCGTGAAGGTCGAAGGCTGCAACGCTATGTTCACCTTGCAACTGGCAACTACAATCCGACTACCTCGCGGATCTACACGGATCTCGGCGTTTTCACGACTGACGATCAGATCGCTGACGATGCCACAAATCTTTTCAACTCACTGACGGGTTTTTCAGACTTTGACGATTACGAGTGTCTGTTAGTCGCGCCCATCAATCTTCGGAAGAACATAATCAAGCTCATCCAGCGCGAGACTGCGCATGCGAAAGCCGGGAGACCGGCACGAATTATCGCCAAGATTAACAGCCTGACAGATCTGGCTGTCGTGCGCGCGCTTTATGCGGCTTCCGAGGCTGGAGTTTCCATCGATCTGATCGTGCGTGGCATCTGTATTCTCCGTCCGAGCGTACCGGGTGTATCGGATAACATCCGCGTCAAAAGTATTGTCGGCCGTTTTCTCGAACACAGCCGCATCTTCTATTTTCACAACAACGGAAAAGAAGAAGTCTTTATCAGCAGCGCTGATCTGATGTACCGGAATCTTAGCCGCCGTGTCGAAGTCGCTGTGCCGATTAAGGACGCGCGATTAAAGACCTTCTTAAGGGACACTATTCTCGGCGGCTATTTGAGAGACAATGTAAATGCGCGAGAGTTGCGATCGGATGGAACTTATACCAGAGTAAAAATGGGAGATGGTGAGAAGCGTTTTGACAGTCAATTGGAATTCGCGCAATCAGCTTAAGCGGATACGGCAGCGTTCGATAGTTCACTCTCACTAGTAATGCAAATATTCAGATCTTGGAGCAACCCGTCTCCAATTTGATAAATCAAGCCGTGCACTGCCAATTCCTGCCCGCGCTTCCACGCATTTTGCACAATAGTAGTCCGGCTCACATTAATAACCTGTTCGATCACATTCAGCTCACATAACCTATTCAAGCGTGCCGCAGCATCGGCAATCCCTGCTAGCTCAGACTCGTGACTGAGCATCACATCCTGAACATGTCGTAACCAATTATCGATTAGACCCAGGTGACTATTCTCCATCGCCGCTTTAATCCCGCCACAATTATCGTGACCACAAATTATCACGTGACTCACTTTCAGAACGTCAACCGCATATTGCAAGACGGAGAGACAGTTGAAATCGGTATGGATCACCAGATTCGCGACGTTGCGATGCACGAACATTTCACCCGGTCGCAGCCCAACGAGTTGCGTTGATGGTACGCGGCTGTCTGAGCAACCTATCCACATGTAGCGTGGTGTCTGCTGTGCGGTAAGACTGTTAAAGAATTCCGGATCGCTGGCCTTGATCTTTTCAGCCCAGGTCCTGTTTCTTGCTAGCAGATCTTTGAGGTCGTCCATGTTATACGCGATGAGGATAGGGGCGATCTCACCTTGGTTTCAAAGGAGTGATGAAGTCCTGTTCTTTGATGTCCTGGTGGCAAACGACACATGATTTTTGCCCGCGTTCCTCCAAATCCGAAACGAGAGCATAAGTTAAACCGCGATCGGACCACGTAAGCACCTTCAATCCCTGGATGGCGTTGTAGTGGAAAATCAAACCCTTCGCCTTGATTTCCTCACCGCCAAATGTTTGTCCGACGCTATCCGACGTGATTACTAAACTGATCGGTTGGTTGTTCATCTGGTAAGCCACGTAAGCTGCGTAGTCATTTTTGTAGGCAACTAATCGTGCGCCTTCCATGGTGTAAAGCTTTTCAAGACCCGGGGCTTCCTTGTAGTTTGGGATCTTCACACTGAAGCCTACTTTGTTGACGAACCACTCTGAAACCTCGCGGGGTTCAGTAGACGTGATCTCGAGTGGAAGCTGGCCGCGGATGTGTCGGAGGTGAGTGTCGGCCGCCATTAAAGCAAAACTCGAAGCGGACGACCTGGGTTCGCGTTCGCGTCCTCGCCAAATCAGAATCGGCAACAAGAGGAGTAACAATGCGGCGGCCGCGATAGTTCCAATGACGCGAGCCTTTCGCGAAGAATGTAATCGCCATCCATCAACAGCATCGTTGGCTGGCGCCTCAAGGACAGACCGAACTCTGGCAGTTAGTTCAGGGGAAGCGACGTAGAGCGGCTCGGTGGCTCGCACGCCGTTGAGGAACCGCTTTTCTGCCTGTGCTAACAACCTGCAGGACTGGCATTCGCGTAAGTGATATTCAAATTCAACACGCTCATCGCCCTGCAACTCGTTATCGAGATACAGATTCATCCGGTTCCGTATGTCAGTGCAATTACTCATGAATCTCAAACGGCCTTTAGTCGCGTGTGCACTGCTCGAGCGTTAAGTATGCACCGTAGTTTCTCGCGGGCGCGCGCCAGTCGCGACATCACGGTGCCGGCCGGACAATCAAGGACTGTGGCGATTTCCTGATAGCTCAAGCCTTCAATATCTCTTAAAACAACGATCTCGCGGTACGCGGAGGGGAGACTCTCCAGCGCGGTCCTGATCTCTGTTCGTTCAACCTTCCGCAGATACACGACCTGTGGGTTTGTACTCTCTTCAGCCGGCAACAGAGCATCGATCGACTCTTCGTCTTCCAATCCCACGAAACGAGGTCCCTTGTTCTGCCGGCGCAACTGATTAAGCCAAGCGTTCCGCATCACAACGAAGAGCCAGCTCTTCACATTACTCTCGGCCGCTAATTGATTGGCAGCTCGTGCACCTCTTACGTACGTTTCCTGAACGAGGTCTTCAGCCTCGGTTTTATCGCGCGTCAACGTCATCGCATAGCCGAACAGTGCGTCGATATGCGTCAGCGCTTCCTCATTAAAGGCCATGGTGGGCATGGGCGATTCAGCCAGACTAAAGTTGCGCAGGATTCTCGTTGTTCTAGAGTAACACCTGAGTGGGAAATTTTATTCCAAAAACAAGAGATTGTCTGGAATATTTGGCGGGTTCGCGTGTTATTCCTGCAGACCCTCGACGCTTATCGGTTGCTTTGACCTCTTCAATTTAGGTTTTTGGGTTGAATATGGCCGCTCAGGGAGTGCAGAAACCTGGGAGCGTTCGAGGGTAATTTCCACAAAATTGGTCGCAGATGCTACGCAAGTCAGAACTGGTCATTAGGCCAACTGGGCTAGCCTAAGAATAAGTTTAGACTCTGTGCCCAGCGTAGTTCTGCGGCCAATCTTAATCTGTGAGTTCCACATTCAAGGTACAGAACATTATTGGTCAAGCGTCAACGAAATAATTCAAGCTCAGATAAATGCAGAAAGAAAGGGTGGCTTGCGCCCCGCGCAAGTTGTAAAAACATCCAACGCGAGCTGAACAAAGCGACGTACAAAAGATCGCCACTCAACCTTCACTGAAACAAGCCAAGCTGACATGAATGCAAGTTGGGAAGGGTGGTTTACCCCCGCTCAAGGTCCAGAACACTCAAGCTTCAGGAACCGCCCAATCAAATGTCCGATAAAGCCATAACGGCCTCTCCTTGCGGTCTGGATATGGCCTTATAAAGTGTTCACCATGTCTCCGCACGGGTGTTCACCATGTCCCCGGTCTATACACGCTCCTCACTTGCGATTATTTTGGCTTGAAGTCTTTCGATTAAGCTTGAGTGCTGATTGTTTTGGACGTCGCATCTGTTCAGTTGAACTTGGATGTGATGCAACGCGAGCGGGGGGCAAGCCACCCTTCCTTACTGCATTACCTCAGCTTGATTTGTTTCACTGAAGATTGAGTGTTGCTGTTCTATACCTTGCCCGTTGCGTCTGCGCGCATGCAAAAGTCGAGATGTTAGATGTGCGGCGTCAATCAACAGAACAATCCCAACAGGAGCAAGCACGACGAACAATGAGTGCGCCCAGAAACCGGCATGACGATAAGCGCCGTTTGCCACCGGTAGACCCAATGTCACTGTGTAGTAAATTATCAACGGGAAAAAGCATGCACGAACCAAACTGAATCTCGCTTCCTTCTTCGGGGTTGTTCTAGTTCTTTCCCCAAGCACAAACAGAAGCAGTAGAAATCCGAAATACACGACTATCCCTTCCAGCCGGTGCAACTGTTCGGCATCAAGCCAACTGACCTTAAAAGACATCTGTTGCATTTGAAGAGCAATAGAGATACGGGCCGTATTCGCCACTAGCGTGGTCGCGTACGCCACACCAACCGCTAACGGCAGAAAGACCCATTGCCGCCAATGCGCCTGATGTTTTTGCGCCAGATGATTTTGCCAGAACTGTCTGAGTGTCAGCATGAGGAAAGCGGTTATCAGGAAATTTACACCAGCACATGAGGCAGCGATCAGAAACGTGTGATCGCTGCTCATGTAGCCGGCATGAGACTCAAACGTGAAGTGCCGACCAGTAACGAACTCCACCAACACGGTCGTCGGAGCCAGAATCCAGCGCAGTTGGTTGACGCTTGCCGCTGAGTAGAAGAACTTCATACTCAGCACGCCCCCCAGAACGGCAATCAACTGCGCGATGTAATTCAACCTATTACGCATGATTCAACTGCTTACTACACGACGGATGTTCCGGTATCGTCGGAACAGCATGAACAGCGCGACCAACAGGGCGAGACTTGCGAACCAGATGAGCTCCGGCTCGCTGCCCACTGCCATTTCGCTCACGCCAACCGGAAGCGGCAAAGGCTGTTCGACGTTCTCCGCCGATCCACTGTTATTAACGACCTTCTCGCGTACTGCTACGAACGACGTGTATTGAGTCAACAAACTGTACTTCAATCCAAGCTGAGTGATTTCTTTAACGCGACCTTCCTCAACCTGACTCGATCCGTAATCCGACAACTCGGCGATCCGTGTTCGAGCCCACAAATAGCGGAGCGCACGGTTAGCTTCTTCCGGTTGCACAGTGGCTACGTCAAACCGCGTAACGTAGTCACCGCGGCCGGTTTTTCCATGCAATTCGAACATGCCACCAACTGCACCACGCCACTTGCCAAAAACGATCACAGGACGCTGAGCCATCAAGTCTGGCAAATGACCTGGGTGAACGTCGTATGTCTCGAACCCAACGGAACGAACGATGATATCTGTGAGCACCGGCGTCTGAATATATTCCCTAAACCTTGCCGCTGCTGACGCCGCTTCATTCTCGTCCGTCACGATAAAGGGCTCGCCCATTCCCGCGCGCGCTACTCCTTCAAGCAGGTAACGATTGACTGACGAACCAATACCGAACGAGAAGACATTGCACTTATCGAGGTTCTCGCGGATGTAATCGAAAACGCCTTGCTCGCCTGAAATGTAACCGTCAGTGACCAGGACCAGACTTCTTGAAATGTTCGTGTCACGCGGAATGCTCATCGCTTGCTGAACCGCGGCTAACAATTCGGTTCCACCACCACCGTGCTGCTGTTCGATAAGCCGGATCGCGTTCGCGACGTTCTCCTGGTTCGCCTGCACTGATTTTGGCGAAAGCACACTCGAATCGCCTGCGAACAGTACGATGTTGAAAAGATCCGTCGGTCGCAACTTTCCAATCAGATCTCTTAATAACTGTTTCGAAGTGTTCAGCGGAAAGCCTTCCATCGAGCCCGAGATATCAACTACGAAGATGTACTCGCGAGGCGGGATGTCTTCAGTCGCAACTCGTCTCGGCGGCTGGGCCATGTACAGAAAGAAATTCTCGTCCTGACCTTGATACAGCAATAGGCCCGAAGCGATCTGGTCGCCGGCCAACCGATACCGCAGGATAAAATCGCGGTTCCCCTGAAATGCATCTTCTTCCGCCAGGTTGACCTGGGCAATGCTCGGCGTCTGCCACTCGGGCGATACCTGATGCGACTTGCATGTCAGATCTTGAATCGGCACACCGGCATTAATCCTGGTGGAAATGTGCAAGGTACTTGATGGCTTCTTACCTTCTCGCAGATACGGCGTCTTTACCCAACCGTTCTTCTTTGGTTCTGTTTCTGCCGACGGATACCGAGGTCCAACAACGGTTGGGAACACGACCTCGTAAACGCCGTCTGTGGGAACGAGGAGTTCCGTGTAATTCAGCGAGATCTCAACCTGCTCTTGCGGCATAAGGTTGGCAAGCTTCATCGAAAAAACGTTTGGTCGATTCTGTTCGAGTAACGACGCGCTCTTCCCTTCCTTCTGCGCCGTTTCGAAATCATTCTTAGCTTGCTCACGTTCTTTGATTTTCGCGACGATGATTTGGTCCCCGATCTGCATTCGCATGCCGTAAACAGCAGCACGCGTCGACGCCGGAAAAACATACGAAGCATTTATCGGGCGCGTGCCTTCATTGCGATAGACTTGCACGACCTTAACGTCAGCAATCACGCCAGACACAGAAATTTCAACACGCGTGTCTTTCAGCGGCAATTGATCGACACTCGGATCTCCTTGCACGAAGAAATATGGTGCAAGCGTTTTGTCTTCCTCCTGTGCAGCCGCTCCTTCTTCCTGTGCGTGTACGGGGCTGAAGAGCGGAAGAATTGCGCTTGCGATCAAAAACAGACAGAGAGTCAAGCCGGTCAGCTGCCGGTATTGCTTGGTGTTCATTTGAAGTTTTCTCCACATTTGTCGAGGCCTTTTGGCCCTCCTTTTCAATGCGGTGGATCGTATTGGAGTGTGGAGATTTAGCTAACGTAACGGGCCACGAGAGGAAGGCGTACTTACCACAGTCGGGCGTTGTATTGGCCGTGTTTTGGCGGAGAGGTTAGTTACAGACTTGGAGTGCGTATCAGCCGCAGATTCGCGCAGATTGACACTGATAAGGGCCACCAAGGAGGATTCGATTTAAGTCCGAAGGTGCAGTCAGGAAGGGGGCAAGCGGCCGTCTTAGTCAACTGTGCGAACACTCAACCAGCGCGCCCCCGCTTCACTTCACATCAACACCCAAGGGAGTTGGATTGATTTCTGTTCAGGTCGAATTTGTTGCAGATTAGCGGGGGCGCGCTGGTTGTCGCTTTGGAGACTTGAACTTAGCGATCGCTTGCCCCCTTCCCGACTGCACCCTTGGAAGTTGGCGGGTCAGCGGTATTCGAGTACCACCCTGGATGATGAGTGGCGGCCCATTCTGGCGTCACAGTGCCGTCGACCATCGACTGGAAAGTTCCAGGTGCGGCGGCCGTACCTTCGTAGATGTGAACGATGAATCCAGCAAGCATCAGAAGCGCCGCCAGATCATGAAGAACATAACTCACTGCCACCAGCCAACGTGGAACCACATGGTCAAACCAAAGCAATAGCCCCGTAAGCAAAAACGTTAATGCACTGAAGACAATCAACCAAAAATAGAGTTTCTGGCCGCCATTAAAGAATCCTGTTTCTTCGGGTTCTTTCTGTTCCCTGTTTGTCACGTAGGCTTTCATTCGTCGTAGCCATCGACTATCGGCTTCTGTCCAACGCATCAACGATAGCCAGTTGAAGAATTGAAACGTAAACGCAATGGTGAAGGCGACACTAAACCATGGGTGCAGAAATCGCGTCATCGCCCCACCACCGAATAATGGCGTCAGCCACTTGTAAAGCCATGGTGAGTAGATCGCGAAGCCGGAAAGTAATGCGAGGATAAAACTCAACGCAACTAACCAGTGTAGGATTCTTGTGTACAGCGGGTGACGAAGTATCTCCGCACGGCGTAACCGCCAACGTGATCGCACTGTTGCGTCCTGGTATGGATAGTCGCGAGAACTCATGTTTGCCCTCTTTCCGCACGCCGCGCCGGCTCGTCTTCAATTGGCTGCGGCCACTTTGGACCAACTTTCAGCCGGTGAAAGAAAACAGCAAGCACTCCGAGCATCGCCATAACCAGGCCCGTTGGTTTTGCTAACCATTTCCAAACCGTGTAAGTGGGGGGAATAACCGGATTGGCCGGCAGTCCGCCGTACAACTCTGGTTTTGTAATGTCGTGCAGCACATAAATCACATGTGTGCCGCCAATCGATGGCGGATCGTAAACGCCGGCATTAACAAATCCGGATTCGGTCTTCAATTGCGATACGCGCAGTCCGGCTATTTGTACCATGTCGGATTTGGTTCCGAAGTGGAGGCAGCCCGTCGGGCAAGCCTTAATACACGCCGGTTCGAGTCCCTGTCCGACGCGGTCTGAACAGAGCGTGCATTTGAAGACTTTCTTTGTGTGCGGATTGAACTTGGGAATGTCGAACGGACAACCAGAGATGCAGTAACCACAACCGATACAATTCTCCTGCTGGAAGTCGACGATACCGTTTTCATACTTGATGATGGCGCCATCGGCCGGACACGCGCGTAAGCACCCAGGATCTTCGCAGTGCATGCACTGGTCCTTGCGCATCAACCACATGAAATTGCCGTCGCGTTCGTGCTCGGCGAATTTGATCAAGTTCCAATAGTTCCACTCCGTCGAGGGCA
>DATIBJ010000213.1:0-7701 GCA_035457565.1 Pyrinomonadaceae bacterium
CATTCCGGATGCGGGTGGTTACAACCAGTGGCTGACGTACATGAACGCGCATCAAAACGACTTTCGCACGATGGTGAACGGGTTCATGAATTCGGATGAATACCGGAAGCGGTTTGGACCGAATCCGGACATCCCGTGAGAGCATTGAAGATTGAAGATTGAAGACATTGCCGATTGCCGATTGCCGATTGATAAACATTCAACGTCAGGCGCATTTGAACCGGCAGACGGAATGAACTGTGAGCGTGGACGTTGAGTGTTATGGACGTTGAGCGGGGGCAAGCCGCCCTTCCTAACTGCGTTTATCGAAGCTTGAGTTGTTTCAGTGAAACTTGAGTGTCGATGTTTTGCACCTTGAACATGGAACCGTCGCTGGGTGTTATCAATCGGCAATCGGCAATAATTAAATCTTGCGTATTTTTCCGACTATAGTGCAGAATCTGCCGCAGCGATTCTCGCCTCATCGCTCGCATTTTGCGGCATATCAGCGGCATAATCATTGCTCTTACTCTCCCCGCGTTGCTCGGCAAGCCCAATCTTATGTTCGATAAACTTCAGTTTGTCGCTCGGTGACTCGACGACAAGCTGCTGAAGCGTATCGGACATCGAACGACAAACTGTGAAGTTTATCGAACACCAGAGCAGCAGAATTATTGTCACAATTGCTGTCCGAACAGAGAAAGCAAAAGCTATTCTGAAGTAGACCGACCCATGGATCAGCGGCTCAATTCTCAGTCGTCCCAGTAACGAGCCAGGGTCAGTGCAGGTCAGCCGCTAGTAAGGAGATCTAGTGAACTAATGCGTCGAATCCCCCTGGTTCAGTCTGCGCGCAAAAAAACCGTTATTGTTTCCATCGTCGTTTTTATTGTTCTTTCGAGTGTCGCTTGCGCCGCCACTCTTCTGCTGCAAACTTCCCAAGCCGCGCCAGCCCAACGACCTCCATCGCTCGGAAATGCCAAAGAGCTTGATTATGTTCCCGGCGAAATACTGGTCCGCTTCCGCGATAAGGAAGCGACACCCGGCGTCGCCGGTCTGAGCGACCGAACAGAACTCCAGCTTCAAGACAATGGCCAACAGATTCCCGTAACGATCGAATCACTCGGATTGCGCACGGAAATGGTCCGGGGATTACGACTCGCTCGTGTCCCCGCTGGCGACACGCTGCGAGTCGTAGCCGCACTTCGCTCTCGGCCTGACGTTTTATATGCGGAGCCCAATTACATTTGGAAGAAGATGCAGACGATTCCAAATGATCCACGCTTTGGTGAACAAACAAATCTCCGCAACGGGCTGAATCCAAACAGCGACATTGACGCAGACCTGGCGTGGGACACAACAACCGGTAGTTCGAATGTCGCAGTCGGTATTGTCGATGAAGGCATCGACATCAATCACACGGATCTCGCCGCCAATATCTGGACCAATCCGGGTGAAACTGCCGGCAACGGTATTGACGATGACGCGAATGGCTTTGTTGACGACATTCACGGTTGGGACTTTCTGCACGACGACAATTCTGTGTACGACGGGCCAGGAACCAATCCTGACGGATCGCCAGTAGACGGTCACGGAACACACGTCGCCGGAATCATTGGAGCCGTTGGTAATAATGGCATCGGCATCGCCGGAATTAACTGGCAGGTGACGCTCGTGCCGTTGAAGTTCATTGGGCCCAACGGCGGCGGCTCAACGACCAATGTGCTTCGTGCCTATGACTACGCCTTGAAGTTGAAACAGGCGTGGGAGAGTTCCGGTGGTACGCGAGGTGCTAATCTGCGTGTGCTGAATAACAGCTACGGCGGTCGTGCGAATTCGCAAGCTGCGGGCGATGCGATAAGCACGTTGAGCAATGCCGGTATTCTCTTTATCGCCGCCGCTGGTAACGACGCTAGAGATAACGATCGTTTCCCCGTCTACCCGGCGAATTACAAGATCCCGAACATCGTGTCAGTCGGGTCGTCTGATTCAAACGGTCTGTTGTCGGCGTTTTCAAACTATGGTCGGCGAACAGTAGACACCACCGCTCCGGGTTCACTGATTCTCAGTACGATTCCGGAAAATCTTCACACACGTGCCACCGGTACTTCCGCGTCTGCACCGCACGTCACTGGCACTGCCGCGCTTGTCATGGCTCAATTTCCCAACATCTCGATGAAGCGCTTGCGAGCGGCTGTGATCTACGGTGGATCTCCTGGCAGCCAGGAAACGTCTTCTGGCAAGCGGCTCAACGCGCGCGGTTCGCTCGACAACGCCGCTGAAGCGGACATCACGCCGCCGGCAGCGGTCACGAATCTCGAAATCGTTCCCCCCCAGAACAACAATGTGTATGCATTGCGTTGGAATGCCCCAGGTGACGATGGCGCGAACATCGGCAAGGTGTCGCAGTACGAAATCCGTTTTGCCGACACGGACTTCACGGCTCCGGGTTCTTTTGAACAAGCGTACCGTCTCCTTGCTCCGTTGCCGCAGCAGCTACCGGGAAATCTTGAGGGAGCGCTCGTCTCAATACCTTTTCGTCATCCGAACGGGTTCATCGGAGTCCGTGCAATTGATAACGCAGGGAACGAAGGACCGATCTCCGTTCTGCCGATTAATGCCGAGGTCGAAACGGCAGACCCTTACGTTGTTACCCAAACTTCAGTAGAGCCGCTGAGTACAGGCGGCACTCCCGTCGGTAACATTGGCGACGATCGATACCTCAGTTATCAACTTCCATTCGACTTTACGTTCTTTGGTAACACTAGCCGCGGGATTGTTCTGTCGACCAACGGTGCGATCCACTTTAACTTTCCATCAATATTGCCTGACGGAACACCGGATGTTGATATCAACGGCGTCGATTATCTAAGTGCTCGCAAGATCATCGCTGGACTTTGGGACGATTTGCGCACCGACCGTCGAGTGGGTGACGACATCTACGTTGTCATTCCTGATCCGACGAAGATCATCTTTCGTTGGCAAGCGGTTACTTACGATACGCCGACTGGTCCGAGCACCACACGCGGTGAGAATCCCGTCAACTTCGAAATCGAATTGCACCGCGACGGTACAATTAAGATTCGGTACGGCGACGGCAATCACAACGTGGCTCCAGTAGTCGGAGCAGCGGGCGGCGAACCTGATCCTTATGTAGTCGACAGCCACACATCAGACCTGGCCCTGAGAGATCTCGCTTCAGCGCCGACAGTCGTGTTCACGCCCCGACGCCCAACTCCTCTGCCGAGTCCGGATATCTCGGTGTTTATGCGGACCAGCCCGGATCAACCTTCGACCGGACAGATTTTCACGTACATCGTTACCGCGAATAATCCGAATCAAACCCAGAATTCGGAACAAACAGTGGTCACGAATCAACTGCCGTCGGGCGTTGCGTTTGTTTCATGTACCACACAACGCGGAACGTGCACTGGTCCACCAGTAGGTTCGACTGGAACGGTCACCGCGCAACTGGGAACCCTTAATGCGTTCAGTCAGGTCGAGATCGTAATCACCGTCGACGTGACAGCAGCGGTCGGCGCCACGCTGACGAACACTGCCTCCATCGCAGGCTTTTGGAGTGATTCAAATCCAGCTAACAACTCTGCGAGTGTTGTTTCCGAAGTTCGCGATGCTGCTCGATTCGACAACGTGATACGAGTATCAGCGGGCGGCGGCAGCTTCAATCACACGATCGCACTTAAGTCGGATGGGACAGTGTGGGCGTGGGGAGCAAACTTCTTCGGACAGCTCGGCGACGGCACAGCTTTCAACAGCGTGAACGTACCTGCGCTTGTGCCCGGCCTAAGTGGCGTTATTGAGATCGATGCCGGCGGAGGCCACTCATTAGCTTTGAAGTCGAACAACACCATTTGGGCCTGGGGCGAGAATACATTTCGTCAGTCAGGAGAAGCCGACCCGTTTAATAGTAGTCGACCAAGAGCTGCGCAGATTGCCGGGTTGTCAGGCAGTTTCACTGCAGTGTCTGCCGGTGCCTCGCATTCACTGGCACTGCGTTCCGATGGAACTGTGTGGGGTTGGGGTGGCAACGGCTCAGGCCAGCTTGGTAACGGTGCAACAGCGTTCTCGACCTATCCACCAGTGCAGGCAAACATAACAAATGTCCTGGCGATCTCTGCGGGCGGCAATTGGTCTTTGGCGCTAAAGAATGACGGAACAGTCTGGGCTTTTGGCGGAAATCCGAATGGTGCACTTGGCCAGCCGATAAGCACATCGTTTAGTAGCACTCCTCTACAAGTTGCCGGGCTCTCGAATGTGCAAGCAATCGCTGCCGGTGGCATTCACTCGATGGCTCTTAAAACCGACGGAACAGTTTGGACCTGGGGAGAAAACTCGCAGGGACAACTCGGCAGCGGTGAAGGCAATGGCTCGTTTCCAGTGCCGCGCCAGGTTGTGGGCCTAACCAACGTTGTTGCGATCGCGGCAGGTAATCGACACTCGCTTGCATTGAAGTCTGACGGTTCAGTGTGGGCCTGGGGCAACAACGTTGCCGGACAATTGGGCAATGGGACGAATGTGAACAGCAACGTTCCAGTGCTGGTTGCGAACCTAAGTGCGACAGCAATAACAGCGGGCGTCACTCATAGTGGAGCACTTCTCCCTAACGCGACCATTCGGATGTGGGGTAGCAACTCGAACGGAGAACTCGGCGATCGCACTGCGCTCGAAAGAAGACAAGCAGTAGAAGTAGTCGGATCGTTTGGAGCACCGCTTCCGTTTGTGAATCCTGACGGTGGCACTTTCAACAATCGGCAGGGTGCGACTGTTTCGTGCTCGACCGTGGGAACGATCATTTTCTACACGACCGATGGATCAGAACCCACTACATCCGATGCTGCTGCATCAAGCGGCGCGACTCTGGTAATCGATCGCACTCTCACACTTAAAACGAAATGCTTTAAGCCGGGCTGGCCCATGAGCCCGACCAAGTCGTCGAGCTTTGTGATCAATGCGCCGGCACCGACGCCTACGCCAACACCTGTACCGGGCGCCGCGGAACAACCGATCGCTTTCACACGTTCAGAGGCGAGCGGAAATGATATCTATTTGATGAACATCGACGGCAGCGGTCAGGTCAATATCACGAATAGCCCGGGTGACGATTCGCACCCATCGTGGTCACCTGATGCGACGCGACTTGCCTTTGCTACGCGCCGAACGACAGATGGACTGGCCCATATCGCTCTAGTTCAACCCGACGGAAGCAATCTCCGAGTGATCGAGCGTTTTAATGGATCGAACGAAAGCTCTCCCGCATATTCAGCCGACGGCACTCGCATCGCTTACGTAACTGGATTTTCAGCGACTACCGTCTCGCGAATCTCCATTATGGATTCAAATGGTCTCGGGTTGTTTAGTCAGAGCAATGGTTTCGGTCTGGCAGTCTGGCCTACCTGGTCACCCGACGGAACCAAGATCGCTTACCAGGATGGATTTGTGGGACAGCCGTCTGAAATCGTCGTGGCGCCGTCAGCTACTCTTTTCTTTTCGCCTACCAATTTGACTAACAACCCCGGCGACGACATCACTCCTAACTGGTCGCCGGATGGATCAAAGATCGCGTTCTCGAGTAATCGGAGTGGTGATTACGAGATCTATGTAATGAACGCTGACGGTTCGAACGTGCAGCGGCTGACGAATAGCGCGGGCGCGGATCGGACACCTTCATGGTCACCTGACGGCATGCGAATCTTGTTCGCCAGTGAGCGCCACGGTTTCGCAGAGATCTATTTGATGGACGCCGATGGAGGTAATCAAACACGTCTGACGAACAATACAGTTGACGACACTGAACCTGTTTGGCGCGCGCGCAATCCGGCCTTCGTGCAATTCTCAGCAGCGACCTTCAGCAGTTCTGAAGCGAATGTGGCGCAAATCACATTAACTCGCACAGGTGACGTTAACTCCGTCGTCTCGGTCGACTACTCGACAATTGATGATCCGTCTCCGATTCGCTGCGACGATCAGGTTAACAACGGCGGCGCTGCCTACGCGCGGTGCGACTACGCGAGCACGATTGACAGGCTCACTTTTCAGGCGGGTGAAACAACCAGGACATTTAATATTCCGCTCGTCGATGATGCGTTTCCGGAAGCGAGTGAAACGGTGCAACTGAATATCCTTAATGTCGGAGGAGGTATCGTCGGAAACCAGCGTACCGCCACGCTAACTATTACTGACAACGACGCCTCTGCTGGTGACAATCCGATCTTCGCTTCGCCCTTTTTCGTGCGGCAACACTATCTCGACTTCCTCTCGCGCGAGCCGGAACCGGGAGGATTCGCTGCCTGGTTGAATGTGCTGAATAACTGCTCTGACGTAAACAACAATCCGCAGTGCGATCGTCTGACCGTTTCTTCTTCATTCTTCCGTTCGGACGAGTTTCAGCTCAAGGGATTCTTTGTCTACAAGTTCTATCGATTGACGCTCGGACGCTTGCCGACTTACGACGAAATTGCGAGAGACATGCGCAAAGTAACCGGGGCAACAGGTGATGAAGTGTTTGCAAAACGAGATGCTTTTGCCGCCGCCTGGCCGACGCGTGACGACTATCGTGTTCGTTTCGACAATCTGAATAACATCGATTTCATCGATCGTCTGCTGCGCAATGTTGGTTTGGATGATTTGACCGGATCCGTAACGCGCGAAACGTTACTGAATGATCTGATCGCGTCGCGCAAGACGCGCGCTGAAGTAGTGCGTGCGTTCGTCGAGCATCCGGACGTAGATGCGAAGCTCTACAACGGCGCGTTCGTCGCGATGCAGTACTACGGCTACCTGCGGCGGACGCCGGAAGAGCCGGGGTATACAAACTGGCTGAATTACCTTAACGGGAATCCAAGCGACTTCCGCACGATGGTTCATGGCTTCATGGATTCGAAGGAGTATAGATTGCGTTTTGGTCCAGAGCCGTAACGTAGGGGAGTACTGAACGAGACCTCGCACACGCTTATGAAAACCGTTTCTCTTCTGCTGGTTATTCTCCTCCTGCTCGTGTTGTCTTCTTTTGCAAGTATCAGCCCGAGTATTCAGTCTTCTTTTGCCGCAAGTGAAAGCAAAGCGACCAAACAATCCATCCCACCGGCTCAAGCCGCGGCGTCGGAGGTTCTGTGGCAGGACGTTAGCGCGAAGTCGCAAGCAAACTTCCAGATGAGGCAGCAGCATGGTCCACGTGCGTATCGAGCAATGCGACTCGATACCCAATCGTTCAGAGAACTGCTCCGTCGCGCGCCTGTAGAGTCGCGCAATTCGCCAGTCGCTAAAGACGTCGCTGTCAGTTTGCCTTTGCCCGACGGTGGTTTCATGCGATTCAACATCGAAGACTCGCCGATCATGGAAGCATCTTTGGCGCGTAGGTATCCGGAAATAAAAACTTACCGGGGGCAGGGAATCGATGATCCAACGGCGACCGTGCGGTTTGATTGGACGCAGTTTGGCTTTCACGCAATCATCCTTTCCGCGCGCGGCACTGTTTTGATCGAGCCCGACACGTTTGGCGACGTCAACAATTACGTCGTTTACGCTCAGCAACAGATTGATGGAACGTTTCAGTGTGACGTTGACAGCGCAAGTCAGGAAGCCGCGACGCGTGAATACGAGAACCTCAAGAAGGTTCGCGGTATACGAGCAAGCGTTGCTTCAGGGACCAACTTGATTACGTATCGTCTCGCCGTAGCAGCCACAGCCGAATACACGGCAGCCTAT
>DATIBJ010000214.1:0-8317 GCA_035457565.1 Pyrinomonadaceae bacterium
AACCTGTCGTCATTCTACCTACCGAATTCACAGGTCTTCTGCGGCAATACCCTGTGCAGCCCGCCCGCCGTCGTTCTCTCGCCGAGTGGTCCAACCGTAGGAACTTTGGCTAACACCCCGGTGTTTCGGCCGCTGAATAATCAGCCCTTCGTTCAGTTTCCATTTGTGGGTGGATCAGCTGGGACCTTTGGGCAGGGGCCCGGCCAAATTGGTCAGCAATTTGGCTTTCCGGGATTTAATGCACAACTGGGTCCGCCGGTTGTTCAACCTAACAGCGGTACATTTGGTTCAGCGGATAATTTTCCGGGAATCGGCTCGCCAGTCGGCGGTATCTTACCGGGTGTTGTGCTTGCTACCACGGTACTTCCGGCTACAGCTCTAACGCTTCCCATTCGTGTTCCGCTCACGTTCACGATTGCTCCGGCTTACTTGCCTGATGCGCCGTTCGTCAATCGTCTCTTCGGTGAGTCAAGCTTCAACAACATGGTCTTTGGCGCCAAGATTCGATTCACTGGTCCAAACAATCCGCTCGGCGTTGGTCTGATTCCTTTCTATCGCTGGTGGATGGATAAAGCTGACGACTTCAGCGGCTTCAATCAGATGCAGCGCGGAGCAGGTCCAGGCGGCGACATCGGTGACTTTGGTCTAATCGGCTTTGTTGATGGCCGTTTAGGCAAACACGTCAACGTTTCTGCAAACGGCGGCTACATTCTGAACAGCAATCCGAAAGGGCTGGGAGGCGACTTCGTCCTCCTCGACCGTCCGGATGAACTGCTTGCTGGCGTCGGTTTCGATTTTCCGGTCAATGAGCACTTCCAGCCAATCGCCGAAGTCAGGTCGACGACTTATGTTGGTGGCCACACTCCGAATGCGTTCGGCAACAATCCAGTCGACGTACTAGGCGGCATAAAGATTTATCCACGACGTTGGTTCGGATTCGGTATCGCATATCGCCGACATATGAACCAGCAGGATCAAGATCACTTTGAACCAGCGGACTTCACCATTCCGATCCAACAGGTAACGAACGTCATCGTTAGGGTTAACGTACCTGCTGTGCCTGCCCCTACCCCTACAGTGGTGCCAGGAACCAGTCGTCCAGTAACAAGCCAGGGCTTCCCGCTTGGATTCAACTTTTCAGAGGATCCGAATGGGTTCATCGCTCAGTTCTGGATTGGTCGACGTAACGCAAGACAACCACCGCCGCCACCGAATGTAGCGCCCGAGATCAGATCTGTGACTGCTTCGATATCGACCGTTACGCGTCCATGCCCGGAGGGGACGAGCTCAACCACTTGTACGCCGAGTGGTAATGAGGTCACCCTAACGGCGGACGCTGTCGATGCCAACAACGACCAGTTGCTTTATACATGGTCCGTCACTGGCGGTCGCTTGTCAGGTGAAGGCAGAACGGTAACCTGGGATCTCTCAGGAGTAGCAAACGGAACATACACGGCGACTGTTGAAGTCGACGACGGCAATATGCACAAGGTCAGTGGTTCGGCGACAGTTACTGTTGCTGACTGCACGGGCTGCGTGCCGCCGCCACCACCGTGTCCGACCGTTTCGGTTAGCTGCCCGAACCAGGCCGATCCCGGCACGCCAGTCCAGTTCACCGCGTCGGTGAGCAACGACTCAGGCTTGTCACTCACGTACAACTGGTCAGTCTCCGCAGGTACTATCACGAGTGGCCAGGGCACGAACACCATCATGGTCGACACCGCCGGACTCGGTGGCCAGACAGTGACTGCAACCGTCAGCCTTGGTGGTGCAGATCCGAGCTGCACAGGCACAACCGCATCGTGCTCCGTCACGATTACGGCACCGCCGCCACCGGCCGTGAAGTTTGACGAGTATGGCAACATCAAGTTCAACGATGAGAAAGCTAGACTCGACAACTACGCGATCCAACTGCAGAACCAACCCGGTTCCTCAGCGACGATCGTCGTGTACGGCAGTTGCGCTGGTGAAGGTCAAACTCGAGGAGACCGCGCGAAAGACTACCTCGTCAATACTCGCGGTATCGAAGCTTCACGTATCACAGTTGTTGACGCTGGTTGCAGCTCTGACCTGAGAGTGCAACTCTGGATCGTTCCGCAAGGCGCAGCGGCTCCTACACCAGAGCCGGCTACGGTTACTCCTTGTCCGGAATGCAGACGGAGACCAGCGCCGCGACGTCGTCGAGGCGACGAATAAACCGGAACGACTCCGAAGCATTGCTACGGAGTTGAATCCATAACAATGCGGGCGGTGCTTCAATCTGAAGCATCGCCCGCTTAGCTTTTACTTAAACCCTAGAACCGTGATTAGTTACAACCAGCCCGCCAATTCAGCCATCCTACCTTCGCCGAAGTTTTGGACACAAAGAGCCAAAACTGTAATAAACTAAGTGACCGAGAGCGTCTGCGGCTCTCAATTCTGATCTGAGTCCCTGGATGAATAACGATGAGTAGATTTAAGTACCTTCTCCCCCTTTCCGTCGCACTAATTCTGTTTAGCTTTGCTGCTGTCGCTTCGTACGCGACTTCGGCAGCAGCAGACGGTTCAACAGACCCTGCAAACTACTCCAACGACTGGCGTCCCACCGGGCCTCCGGGCGGAGACGTGCGCGGGATGGTCGTTGATCCTTCCAATCCCGACCGTTTCTACTTCGGAACGCTTGACGGCCAGATTTATACCTCCGCGGATGCTGGAAAGCGCTGGGAGCTTCTCTACAACTTCGGTAAGCCGCGTCTCTTTGTCGATAACATTATTGTCGATCCACGAAACCCGCGCGTGCTCTACGTCGGCGCACACAAGCACAACGAACCTGGCGGCTTCTTCAAGTCGACGGACGGTGGTCGAACGTGGCGTGAACATCCTCAGCTCCGCAACGAAGCGTTGCATTCACTCGCGCAATCTGAGACAGATCCAGACGTGCTCATCGCTGGTACTTTCAACGGCATCTTTCGATCGGACGACTCAGGCCAGACGTGGAAAGAACTACCGACTCGTGGTGTCGAGGGTCTGGAACACGTTGAATCTTTAGCGATTGATCCGCGCTCGGCCAACATTATCTACGCCGGTACTTTCCATCTTCCTTACAAGACAACAGATGGTGGTCAAACCTGGCGTCCCATCAGCAACGGGATCATCGACGACTCCGACATCTTTGCTATCGATATTGATCCACGCGATCCGAATCACATCATCGCGTCGGCGTGCAGCGGCATCTATGAAACCAAGACCGCTGGAGAAAGTTGGCGCAAGGTTCAGGGCATTCCATCACAATCGCGCCGAACGCGCGCCATACTGCAACATCCCTCAGTGCCTGGTCTTGTATTCGCAGGAACCACCGAGGGGTTTTGGCGTTCTGAGCACGGAGGCGATCCTGATTCGTGGATGGTCACCACGTCGCGACAACTCGAGATCAATTCCATCGCCGTTCATCCTTCGCGACCGGACATGATTTACATCGGCACGAACAACTACGGTGTGATGGTATCGAACGATGGCGGTAAGACGTTTGTACCAACCAATGGTGGTTACAGTGGACGCTTCGCAAATGCGATTGTGCCGGATCGTGAGGTACCGAATCGAATTTACGCATCAACTATCAACACGGCAACAGGCGGCGGCTTCTTTTTTGTGAGCACGGATAACGGTGAGAGCTGGCGGCCTTCGATGCGAAACATGCCACCTCGCGTGATCACCTATGCAATTCTTCAGGACACACGGGATGGAAACCTGCTGTACCTGGGAACGAACCTGGGCGTTTACCGTTCCCAGGATCGAGGTACTTCGTGGGCGCCTGTGTGGGCTCCAAGCTCGACCGCTGATCCAAAGAAGAAGACTCCTGCTAAAGCGGCAAAACGACCAGCACCGAGGCCCGCTGCACGTCGACAAACGCAGCGTCCGCTTCCGGTCGAGCTCGTTATGCAAATCCAACAGGCTTTGAATAAGACCGGCTACCATCTCGGCGAGCCGGATGGAAAGCTGGGACCAGGTACGACGGCTGCACTGAAGCGCTTTCAAACGGATCGACATCTGCCTTTAACAGGGAAGCCTGACACGATTACGTTAGCCGCCCTGGGTGTCTCAAGAAACGCTGGCGACAAGGAAGGTGAACCGTCGAGCGTTATTCTCGCTGACGCGGTGTACACGCTTGTTCATGCCATTGACCCGGCGACCCAACAACCTGTTTACCTGGCCGGTACGAACGCAGGTTTGTATCGGACGTTCGATCCCAATAAGGGCTGGCAAAGACTTTCATACGGCGAGGGAATAGATCCGCGCACAACTACTGTATCTACCAGTCTTGAGAACCCGGAGACGATTTGGGTAGGAACAGCGACCTCGGGAGTCTTGGTCTCACGAAATGGAGGTACGAGCTGGCGTCAGGTTAGCCTGCCTCTTGATGCCGCTGTCAACGTTGTGGTCCAGGATCCACGCCATCGTGATCGCATCTTTGTAGGGACAAAACGAGCTTTCTACATGTCGACTGATGGAGGCACTACCTGGAACCGACGCGGCGGCAATCTTCCCTTCGGCGATTTCACCAGTATCCTCGTTAACCCGCGGAATACCGACGAAATCTTTGCCGGTAACGCGTATCAAACCGGTGAGATTGGCGGCGGCGTGTTCCGTTCAATTGACGGAGGCGTAACGTGGGCGCGTATCGATCCGAAAGAGCGACGATTGCCTAGCCAACGTATCTGGGCCCTGGCGTTTGATTCCCACGATCAAAACATTCTCTTCGTCGGATCGCATTCAGCAGGAGTTTACGTCGTCCCACGAACGAGCGAGAATCTGAGCTCAGGCCGTTAACATTACATTGGTGGGGATGCTCATTATTGAGTAGTCGAGCATCCCCACAAGCTTGCTCACCGTAACTACCTTCTTTCCTTTCCATCACAGTTCTGTACGCGCCTTGACATGCCCTTCCACGGCGTGTACATTGCCGCCCTACCCGGAAAATAAGCGGCGGGTGTTTGTCGGACCAAGCGGGTGAATAATGCAGGGCGGTATTAGAAGCAGATTAGACTCCACAATTCCAAATCCAAACGGCTCGCATCCTCGCCAGAGTCAAATCCGACAACACTCCGGTCAGTAAACTATAAGGCCGCTGAAATACTGTTCAGCAGTCATCGATACCTGCGCTGACTGTTTGACGGAATGGCGCGATAAGATCTATCAACGCGTCCGGTTAGTTTCCGGGAAACTACAGGAGTATTCATGTCGAGCGAACAACCCAAGCTGAATAACAGCGAGGCTGACAACAACAACTCAACCACCGGCGAGACAGAGCCGGCGCCCCAAACCACCAATGCCGCTGCCGCAGCAGCCGGCCCGGCAACTCAACCTGCCACCGAAGAGCCAGACGAATCACGCACGAGCGGCGACGTCGACTTCGGACAACTACTTGATCAGTTTGAGCAGGAACAGGCGACACTACAGGAAGGCGAAGTAGTGCGTGGCACTGTCGTCGGCTTGAGTGAACGCGGAGTAGTCATCGACTTCGGCTACAAGTCGGAAGGCATCGTTAACCCGGCCGAGTTTACCGAGAACGGCGAGATAACGGTGAAGCCAGGAGACGAAGTTGAAGTGCTTGTGAAGAGCATGGAAACTGCCGATGGTCTGCCTGTTCTTTCGCGCGCTGATGCAGTCAGGATGAAAGCGTGGGACGACCTCGATAAGGCCTACCGCGAGGGGACCAGTGTAAAGGGAAGGGTAATTGATCGCATTAAGGGCGGTTTGCGCGTCGACATTGACGGCATCGCCGCATTTCTGCCCGGGTCGCAGGTCGATGTTAGACCAGTACGCAATCTCGATAGCCTTCGCAATCAGATCATCGAAGCGAAAGTGATTAAACTGAATCGCAAACGCTCGAACGTAGTGTTGTCGAGAAAGGCGGTTATCGAAGAAGAAAACACCGGCCGCAAAGATCAAACTCTCCAGCAGATCGAAGAAGACATCGTCGTCGAAGGTCAGATAAAGAATCTGACGGACTACGGCGCGTTCGTAGATCTCGGTGGGGTAGATGGGTTGCTGCATGTGACTGACATGTCATGGGGTCGACTGCAAAACCCCAATGAAATTTTCCACGTGGGCGATAGTATCCAGGTTAAAGTTCTCAAGTTCGATCGCGATCGTGAACGCGTGTCGCTCGGTTACAAACAGCTGCTTCCGGATCCGTGGTCCAGCGTCGAAGAGCGTTTTCCGGTTGGCGCGCGCGTCAACGGTCGCGTTGCCAGCGTTGCCGATTACGGAGCTTTTGTTGAATTGGAAAGCGGCGTTGAAGGACTGGTGCACGTTTCGGAGATGAGTTGGTCCAAACGCGTCAAGCATCCCAGCAAGGTAGTGAATCCCGGCGACTCTGTTGAAGTCGAAGTGCTGAGTGTTGACCCGAAAGCCCGCCGGATCAGCCTCGGAATGAAGCAGATTCAGGAGAACCCGTGGCAAACCCTGCATGAGCGATATCAAGTAGGTAGCCGCGTTCACGGCCGCGTTCGGAATCTGACTGATTTCGGAGCGTTCATTGAAATTGAAGATGGGGTGGACGGTTTGGTCCACGTGTCTGACATCTCATGGTCGAGACGCATAAAGCATCCCAGCGAAGTCTTGAAGAAGGGGCAGGAGATCGACGCGGTCATTACCAGCATCGACACTGAGAACCGTCGCCTCTCATTATCGATTAAGGACCTTGAGCCTAACGCCTGGGAGAAGTTCATGAACGAACATAAGCCCGGCGATGTCGTGCGCGGCAAAGTGGCCCGATTTGCGAATTTCGGGGCTTTCATTGAGCTCGACGACAATCTGGAGGGCCTTTGTCACATCTCAGAGCTCTCAGATGAACGTGTGGCCAAACCGGAGGACGTGGTCCAACTGGGCCAGGAAATGGAATTCAAGATCCTGCGCATCGATGCAGAGACCAAAAAGATCGGCTTGTCGGCCCGTGCGGTGGGTAAAGATGAGCCAATCGTGGACACCAAGGTCTATTCGTCCGAAGCTGGCGGTGGTATGGCATCCCTTGGTGAACTGGCTGATTTCGGCCTCAACAAGACCGAATCCAGCGACGAATAGTCGTGCTCGTCGGGCTTGTAACCCTGCTTCCTAATTGCCGCTTGTAGCGACCCCGGAAGCAGGGTTTCATGCTGTAAGATTTGATTCGACCACCGTTTGAATTCTGAGAGAGATTGTCTTGCCCCGCACAATAACTTTCTGATAGTGTACCGCTAGCCTTACCTCGACACGTTCAGAACTTTCATACGATTCTCTAATGCTTGGACTTGTCGCTTTTGATTCGGACCATTCCTTTGATAAATCGAGGTGATGCATGACTAAAGCAGAACTCGTCGAAGATGTAGCTCGTGCGGCCGAGCTCACAAAGAAGGACGCTGAGCGATTAGTCGAGATTGTCTTCGAAAGCATCATTGAAACTCTGAATCAGGGTGAAAAGATCGAGCTGCGTGGCTTTGGAAGTTTTCGCGTGCGTGAACGTGGCGCGCGCCGTGGCCGCAATCCAAAGACCGGCGATCCGGTCAGTATTCCCGCTAAACGTGTACCGTATTTCAAGCCCGGCAAAGAACTCAAAGAGCTAATCAACGACGACAATGCCGAGTCTCACGCATCGGCCGCCCCGGCAATGAACGACGAGCCTCGTCAGCCGCCTATCCTCTGATTGATTTCTCGAGGTATTAATAGTGGACAGACTGTGGAGCCCGTGGCGCGCGAAGTATATCGCTTCGGGCGTTGATGCTCAGTCGTCGACGTGTGTCTTTTGTGAGATTGGTAAGAGCGACGAGCATGACAATGAGAATTTCGTTGTGTTTCGCGGGCAATTAAATTTCGTAGTTCTCAATCTATTCCCCTACATCACCGGACACCTTCTTATCGTTCCTTTCGCGCACGTGGGAGAATTCGATTCTGCTCCGAAGGATGTGACTGACGAAATGATGGACCTCGCAAAGCGCTGCCAGACGGCTTTGCGCGAGGTTTATAAACCTGCTGGATACAACTTAGGAATGAATCTAGGCGCCGCGGCTGGTGCAGGAATTGTTGATCACATCCACGTACATATCTTGCCGCGATGGGCTGGTGACACGAACTTCATGACAACGGTAGCTGAGACACGCGTGTTGCCAGAGAGCCTGGAGGGGACTTACGCAAAGCTGCGCGAACAGTTCAGGTAAGTGGCAAACAGTCAGTACCGAAACGCGGTAGCGGGTGTTCGATAAACTCTTAGTTTGTCGTCGACGTTCGGCGAGACTCAAGTTGCACTGGAGGCAGCCGCCTCGGACTCATCGACAAACTTAAAGTTTATCGAACACCCGCTACC
>DATIBJ010000215.1:0-5245 GCA_035457565.1 Pyrinomonadaceae bacterium
CAACGGCGTGGTACCACCTTCGAAGGTTATCAACCCAACCAAAACGAGGATACTGAAACCAATACGAACATCGTTGGCCTCGATTTCTTCAGCACGATGGGAATTCCGATTGTGCAGGGACGTGATTTCAATGGATACGACGTTGAGAGCAGTCCTCGCGTGGTGATCGTGAATGAAGAAGTTGCCCGCAGGTACTTCGCAGGTCAGAACGCGATCGGGAAGCGGATCCGCTTTGGCGCCCCAACCAATCCGCAGCGCGAGATTGTGGGAATCGTACGCAATGCGAAGTACAGAAACCTGCGCGAGCAGCCTTTACCGTTCATCTACCTTCCCCTGGGCCAGGAATATCAAGCTGGCATGACGATGATGGTCCGCACCACGAGTGATCCATCGTCGTTAGTTACATCACTGCGCAACGAAATGCGCGCGCTGAACAAAGAAGTTCCTGTGTTCGCGGTGCAGACCATGACCGATCGCATTGGTGGACAACTCGCAGCCGAACGAATGATTGCTGTGTTGCTGAGCATCTTCGGAGGCGCAGCTTTGTTGCTTGCGGCGATCGGCGTCTACGGTGTCATGGCCTACTCAGTAGCACAGAGAAGTCACGAGATTGGCATTCGCATGGCTCTCGGTGCTGAGCGATTCGACATCTTGCGATTAATTGTCCGTCAAGGATTAACACTCGTGATGATTGGCACGGGCATAGGTTTGCTGTTGTCGCTTGCGCTGACGCGCGTGCTTACGACGCAGCTCTTCGGAATCAGTGCGACTGATCCGCTGACATTTGGAGGGATTGTTGCGTTGATGATCGTGGTTGGATTGTTGGCTTGTTACATCCCGGCGCGCCGCGCAACGAAACTCGATCCGTTGGTGGCGCTTCGATACGAGTGAGGGTTTCTGAGCGCGATTGAAAAGAAAATCATTGGTCATTTGAGAATTGATATTTGAGATTTGAGAATTTCGTCACTCAATGGCAAAGCTCAAAATCTTCAAATCTCAAATCTGAAATATCAATTCTCAAATGACCAATGATTGGGACCAAAGACTAAACACCGAAGACCAAAGGCCAATGACTAATAGTTCGGGCTCTAAAGTATAGACAGGGGGATCAAGGTGGATACATTAATTCAAGACATACGTTATGGCGTTCGCATGTTGCTGAAGTCACCGAGCGTCAGCATCGTTGCGACTATTGCGCTAGCACTCGGCATTGGCGCGAATACAGCAATCTTCAGTGTTGTTAATGCGGTCCTGCTGCGACCTCTACCATTCCCGAATTCTGAAGCGCTGACGTCAGTCTATAAGAGTAGCAAAGACGGTCGAGTACTGCGCGGCTCCTACTCGTATCCCGATTTTTTCGATCTGCGTACGCAGAATAACATCTTCGAGCGCGTCACCTGTTATCACGACTCTGATTTCATACTGACGCAGCGTGGAGAGCCCGTGCGACTTACCGGCGTGGTCTCTACTGCTGACTTATTACCACTCTTGGGTGTCGCTCCGATGCTCGGTCGAGGTTTTGTGCCAGAGGAAGACAAGCCCTCCTCGAGTCGAGTAGTCGTACTCAGTCAATCCGCTTTCGAAAAATACTTCGGTGCCGATCCCAACATTCTGAATCAACCGATAACGATAGATGGCAAACCATTCACGGTCGTCGGTGTGATGCCGAGTGGGTTTCAGTTTCCTATTCAAAACGATCCAATCGATCTGTGGACGACGATTGCCGGAGACGCCACAGGGAAGGAGCCGGTAACCGAACAACGCGGCGCTCACTTCCTTAGAGTAATCGGACGTCTGAAACCGGGAGTCACTGAACGACAAGCCCAGGCTGATGTCGACACGATCGCTAAGCGGCTCGAACAGCAGTATCCGGATACAAATACGCGACGCGGTTTTTATGTCGAACAAACATTGCGCTCCATGGTGGCCGATATCCGACCTGCGTTGTTGATTCTGTTGGGCGCTGTTTCGTTTGTCCTTCTGATTGCCTGTGCGAATGTCGCAAACCTGCTGCTGGCGCGCGCGATGTCGCGTTACAAAGAGATGGCAATCAGGTCTGCGCTGGGCGCAAGCCGGTGGCGTGTTATCCGCCAGTTGTTAATCGAAAGCGTTCTGCTTTCTGTTGTGGGCGGCGCTATCGGGTTGTTGTTGGCAGTCTGGTGGTCAGACCTACTGATTGCATTAGGTAAACAGAACATTCCACGGGCTGTTCAGGTCGGTCTTGATTGGCGCGTGCTTCTTTATACATTGATCGTATCGGTAGGGACAGGTGTGTTGTTTGGCCTGGCTCCAGCATTTCATTCTTCTTCAAAAACTGGTCTTTCTGAATCGTTGAAAGAAGGCGGACGCAGTGCCAGTTCTGGCGCAGCTAAGAATCGACTTCGGGCGAGTCTGGTTGTGAGCGAGGTCGCGGTCGCTGTCGTCCTGCTGGTGGGTGCAGGTCTTTTGATTAAGAGCTTGTGGCTGTTGCATACCGTCAACCCGGGGCTCGATCCAACGAACATTCTCACATTCAACATCGCTCTCCCCGAGGTGAAGTATCGAAGTGAGCAGCAAAGTCGGTTCTTCGGCGACTTAAAGACTCGTTTGCAATCGGTGCCTGGAGTGCAATCGGTTAGCTCTGTTTACCCGCTGCCGCTTAGTGGTGATCGATTCACTATATCTTTCCAAATCGACGGCAGACCTGTCGCGCCGAAAGATGAACCTTCCGGTGACGTTTTCGTCGTTGATCCGGGGTATTTCAAAACAATGGGAATTGCTGTGCGCCAGGGTAGAGATTTCAACGAAAGAGATCAGCACAAGTCGCCTCAAGTCGTAATCGTCAACGAAACATTTGCCCGTCTGCATTTTCCAAATGAAGACATCATTGGAAAACGAATAAGGCCGGGCATTAGTACGTTCGAAGATGAGGAGACGCCGCTGCGCGAAATCGTCGGTGTGGTCGGTGACGTGAAGAATCGTGCGCTCAGCACTGCACCACAGGCAGCCTACTATCTGCCCCAAACGCAGGTGCCGTTCAGTCAAATGATTATGGTTGTGAAGACCATCGGTGATCCGCATGGAATGGTAAAGCCAGCTACCAAAGAGGTGGCAGCGATGGACGCCGACTTGCCGGTCTTTGGCGTGAAAACGATGGAGGAATACATCAGCCAATCTGTTTCCACGCCGCGGTTCAACACAACGCTGTTGTCGATTTTTGCCGCGGTTGCGTTAGTCCTAACTGTTGTCGGGCTTTACGGCGTAATGAGTTATGCAGTGGCCCAGCGCACAAACGAAATTGGCATTCGCATGGCGTTGGGCGCGCAAACTCGCGACGTGCTGGCGTTAATTATCAAGCAAGGATTCCAACTCGTGCTGCTGGGACTGGCTATCGGACTATTGAGCGCGTTTGCATTGATGAAGATTATTTCAGGCTTACTTTTTGGTGTGACGACAAAGGATCCATTTACGTTTGTTGCTGTCACCGTTGTACTGACGTTTATCGCACTACTGGCGTGTTATGTGCCCGCACGTCGTGCGACGCGAGTCGATCCGCTGGAGGCGCTTAGATACGAATAGGTTTCTCATTCTCCCCGGGCTTTAGCCCGGGGGGTGCGGGCCGCTGTTAGTTTCGTAACCGTTTCAACGGTTTCCAAGCGCAGTCGATTCGCCGCCTTAGTCGAGAAACCGTTGAAACGGTTTCCAGAATTCTGGCGTGATTCGCTGACCCCAGGCTGAAGCCTGGGGAGAATGAGAAGAAGAACGAAGAACAAAGAACACAGGACAAAGGACAAAGGACAAACAAACCAATTTCATGACTAGTCTCATCCGCGACACCCGTTTTGCACTTCGAAATCTAGCGAAGCGACCTGGCTTCGCTGCGATTGTGATTCTGGTGCTTGGGTTGGGGATCGGATCGACGACAGCCATCTTCTCTATCGTCGATGCACTACTGCTGCGGGCGCTGCCTTATCCGACTGCGGATCGTCTCGTCTTGTTGCGGGAAGTAAACGCTCAAGGGAATCCGGTGCGAGTGTCGGCGGCTAACTTCGAAGACGTGCTTAAGCAGAGTCGTAGCTTTGACGAACTGGCATTTGCTGCCGGTAGCTTTTCGTTGGTCACGACCGGGTCGGTTGAACCGGGTCGCGCACGAATGTCATATGCCTCAGCGAGTTTGTTCAGAGCGATGGGAGCAGCGCCAATCGCCGGCCGTTCATTTCTGCCAGAGGAAGAGAAATGGGGTGGACCAGTCGCCGTGGTCTTAAGTTACGGCTACTGGCAAAGGGCGCTCGGAGGAAGGCTCGACTTTGCCAACATCAAACTCAATGTCGATGGAGTTGATTCGAACGTTGTCGGCGTGATGCCGCCCTCGTTCAATTATCCAGCTGACACAGAGATTTGGACCACGTGCAACACAGAACCACCCAATCCCAATCGCTCGGCAGGCACTTGGCCCATTATTGGATTACTAAAACAGGGAACCACGATCGAAGAAGCCCGAGCTGATCTGATTCTGATCGCCAAGCAACTTCGGCAAGAGCACGGCGATAAAACGACCGCGGTTGATTTCGCAGTGACTCCGCTGCAGCAGTTCATTACAGGTAACATCAGACAAGGACTTTTGCTCCTCCTCGGCGCTGTCGGGTTGTTGCTGTTGGTGGCATGCGCAAATTTCTCAACCCTGCTCCTGGGCCAACTCATGTCACGCCAGCGCGAGTTTACGTTACGCGTGGCGCTCGGAGCTTCCCGCGCTCGACTGATCAGGCAGGTCCTCGTTGAGAACCTGGCGCTCACATTGCCCGGCGCGGCGCTCGGAATTCTGCTTGCCACTTTTGCCGTTCGCCTCGTTTTAGCGCTTGAAAAAGGAAGTCTGCCCAAAATCAACACGATAGGTGTTGACGCCCGCGTTCTTGCGTTTGCGTGTGCGCTCGGGATCTTGATCGCAATCATCTTGAGCTTTTTACCAGGACTGAGCTCGCGACGCGATTTGAATTTTGGGCTCAAGTCAGGCGCGCGCTCACACTCACGCAGTACCGGACACCTCCGAAGCGTTTTTGTGGTTGGGCAGATCGCACTGACCGTTGTGTTGCTTACCGGTGCAGGCCTGCTCGTCAGGAGCTTCTTGAAAGTGACGGAGGTGAAGCCGGGATTCGATACAAGTAGTGCCCTCGCGATGACGTTGTCGTTGCCTACGACGATCAGTGTTGAAGAGGACGAGCGGATACGACAGTTTTATGTGCAGCTGCTGAATCGGGTCGCCCAACTG
>DATIBJ010000216.1:0-3558 GCA_035457565.1 Pyrinomonadaceae bacterium
CTGCTCCGGCTCACCAACGCCGGTGAGCGTCATTGCCGAGCCGCCGTAGGCCGACATGTCTTCGAACGAGGTGCTTTGCTGTTTCCAGTCGAAGAAGTTTGCCGGCGATGCGCGCGACTGACCCTGGCTTGGAATATTTTCCCAGATCGCGACAAGACGTTCGGGGTCTTTATAAGGAAGCGGCCGCAGCAGAACAGTGTTAACCACACTGAAGATGGCAGCATTGGCACCGATTCCGAGAGAGAGCGTCACGATTGCGACGGCAGATACTCCTGGGTGCTTCAGCAGCATACGCATGCCGTAACGGATGTCTTGAAGCAGATTTTGCATGGTTTTGATCTTTGTCGACGGCGCTCAGGTCAGTGGCAAACAGTCAGTACCGAAACGCGGTAGCGTCGGGTCAGTCCGCATACACTCGACGTTGGGCGTAATAAAAGAGACCCGACGCTACCGCGTTTCGGTACTGACTGTTGCAACGAACGTTGACCGCCCTATTCATATCTCAACGCTTGAAGTGGATCTACTTTCGTCGCGCGGCGCGCGGGAAGGTAGCAGGCAACGAGCGATACAAGCACCAACAGCACGGGAACGCCGGCAAAAGTCACCGCATCGGTTGCAGTAATGCCAAACAGTAGGCTCGACATGAAACGAGTCAAAGCCCAGGCGGCCGCCAACCCAATCGCCACACCCGCCAGCGTCAGCATCATCCCCGTCTTCAACACTAGCTTCAGAACATCAGCTCCGCTCGCACCGAGCGCCAAGCGGATTCCGATTTCATGTGAACGTTGTGTAACCAGGTAGGCCATGACCGCATAAATGCCTACCAACGCGAGAATCAAAGCCAGACCACTGAACAGCGCCATCAGGAACATCGTGGATCGCTGCTGCGCCACTGATGTTGCCAGCACCTGGTCCATCGTCCCGATGCGTGAAACTGGAATGTCGCGGTCTTGAAGCCGGACATGCTCTCGAATTACGGAAGCTGCTGCCAACGGGTCACCGTGCGTGCGGACTATCAGTGTCAAGGATCCATTCGGAAACTGTGAATGCGGCAAGTACATCTCGGGACGCAGTTCAGAGATGAGATCGGCTTGCTTGTTGCTGGCGACAACGCCAATGATCTCACGAGAGTCTTTTTCGAAACCGACACGCAGTCGTTTCCCAATCACTTCCTCGTTTGGCCACAAACGTTGAGCGAGCACATCATTAATGACTACAACACGAGGAGCATCTTTAACATCTTGAGCAGTGAAGGTCCGGCCTTTCAGCAGCGGGATTCGTAATACCTTGAAATAATCCGGCGTGATGGTGTTGTAATTCGCCTCTGGTCTCGGGTCCTGCGTGCGTCCCTCGATAATTACGTCCGTACTCTCGAATGCGCTCGTCAACGGCAGGCTTACCACTCCCGCTGCCGCCTCGACTCCCGGCACCGTGCCGATTCGATCAATCAGTTGATGAAAGAACGCCACCTGTTCAGATTCGTTCGCATAACGAGAGGGCGGCAAGTTCGGTAATGCTACTTCGAGCTTCAGAACATTGGACGTGTCGAATCCAGGATTCGTGTCGAGCAATTGAATGAAGCTTCGGGTTAGAAGCGTAGCGCCAATAAGGAGGACGACAGCGAGGCTAACTTCCGACACGACCAGAACGCTGCGAATTCTGTTCTGCCGCGTACCCGAAGTCATTCCTCGCGAACCTTCTTTCAGCGATTCGTTTAAATCAACTTTGGAACTTTGAAGTGCGGGTACCAGGCCAAAGATGATCCCGGTGATGAATGAAATCCCGAGACCAAACGCGAGAATCCGGAAGTCAATTCCCACCTCTTGAATGCGCGGCACATGCTTGGGAATCAAGGAAACAAGAAAAGAGATTCCCCATGAAGCGAGAACAATTCCTATTGTCCCACCCAGTAATGACAGCAGCACACTCTCAGTCAGAAGCTGCCTGATAACACGAAGCCGTCCAGCGCCCAGAGCAACACGAATGGCCATTTCGCGCTGGCGCGAAGTCGCTCGTGTTAGCAGGAGATTTGCGACGTTAGCGCAGGCAATCAGTAGGACGAACGCTACTGTAGCGAGTAATACAAGCATCAACCTTCTCACACCGCCCGACATTTGCTGATAGAGCGGTACAAGGTTGACTGTGTAACCAACCGATCCCAAAGGTAGGCCGCTTTGGATGGATCGTGTTTCGAGTTCGGCCTGTGCTGTTGTGACGCCTGGTTTTAGTCGGCCCACAAGCGCGAGATTCAGATTTCCCTGCTGCGTCTTCTCCTCAGCCGTCAAACCCAACGGCATCCAAACATCGTTCTGTAAGGCGAACTGTAACCCGGGAATTAGGTTCGCTCCCCCGGGAAAACGAAAGCCCTGTGGCATCACGCCGACTATGTTCACGGTTCGCCCTGAGAGCGTCATGCTGCGGCCGATGATGTTCTGATCCGAACCAAACTGTCGCTGCCACAGTTCGTAACTGATGATTGCGACAGTTGGACCATTTGGGTCATCTTCTTCAGCAACGAACGGCCGACCCAACATCGGGCTCATTCCGACAGCAGCAAAGAAGTTTGCGGAGACACGAACGCCAGCCAGTTGTTGCGGCTCACCGCCACCGGTGAGTTGCCATGACCACGAACGGAAGGCGGAAACTTGTTCGAAAGATTGGGTTTGACTTGCGATGGCAAGGTAGTTTGGGGCTGACGTAGGAAGCTTGTCCGACGTTTGTGCGTATTTTGGAAGAAAGCCCCAGACCAACACTATTCGATCGGGATCTTTAAAAGGCAACGGTCTAAGCAGAACGGCGTTTACGACGCTGAAGATTGCAGTATTCGCCCCGATCCCGAGTCCCAGTGTGATCACGGCAATAACTACGAACCCCGGCCGTTTACTGAGACTGCGGATCCCGTAACGGATGTCTTGCCAGAGTGTGCTCATGGAGACTCCTTCCATGGAAGATTGTTGATTGAGGATTAGCGATTGATTGGCATCGCCGTTGAGTTTCTCAATAATCGATCCACTTCATCGTCGTGATGAAAATCCATCGGCAATCGACAATCAAAAATCTACAATCAAAAATCTCTTCATTCGTATCTCAACGCCACCAGCGGATCGACTCTCGCGGCACGTCGCGCGGGTATCACGCAGGCAATCAGAGCGACCAGGATTAATGCCGCTCCAACA
This sequence comes from Pyrinomonadaceae bacterium, assembly GCA_035457565.1. Classification (GTDB taxonomy): domain Bacteria; phylum Acidobacteriota; class Blastocatellia; order Pyrinomonadales; family Pyrinomonadaceae; genus PSRF01. The sequence goes on from DATIBJ010000216.1 coordinate 3,177, forward strand.
ATCAAGAAAGTCGGCAGATCGATCGGCCGCACCTCAAACAAGAGGGTCGCCAAATAGCGCGTAAGACCTAATGCAGCAACTACTCCGATGGCAATACCTGCCAGAGCGAGCAGAATCCCGCGTCTGAGTACAAGCTTGAGCACGTCCTTGAATGGTGAAGCTCCAATTACCCAACAGCACTTTCTGACCAACCACGCTTTCGCTGCCACCAAACCGGCGCGCACCGTAACGAAGGTCTTGAAGGAAGGTGTGCATGATGTTTGGTCCTTGGTCTTAGGCCTTCGGTCTTTGGTCTTTGGCCTTTGGTCTTGGTTTTTGGTTCGGCGTTAGTGGCGAACGGTCAGTACCACCGCGCGGTAGCGGGTGGGTGCGAAGCTGTTTT
>DATIBJ010000217.1:0-60860 GCA_035457565.1 Pyrinomonadaceae bacterium
GATACGATTGTTGGGAAGCATTTGCCTCTGAACGCGCGGCGGTAGCCAGATACATAACGCATGCAGGCCTTTCGAATGGAACCGCGCACGTGAGCTTCAGCAGGCTAATGGATTTGGCTGCGGCGGAAGACGCGCATGCCCTGAAAGCGTTGAGGGAAACGGCTTATTACCTCGGAGTAGGTATTTCAAACCTAATTCGCGGTCTCGCTCCAGAAGCAGTCATCGTCGGCGGACCAATCGTTCGAGTATGGAATATCATCGTCGATGACGTGCGAGCCACAGTGGAACGAAGCACGTGCCAGGGATTACCTTCCACACCGATCATCGCCTCGACTCTTGGTTCAGAGCCTACATTGATGGGGGCCGTTAGCCTCGTTCTGGCCGGCAAATTTGCTTCAGCTGCGGTTGCATAAAACGGGTGTTCACCGACGGCCAACGTTGGGCGTCAACCTCAAATTCCGAAGCGAATTTTCAGACTGGTAAATAAAATTTCGCGCTCTTCGTCCAAAAAAAACCTTGACATAGGATGAAATTCGTATTAAACACTTTTGCTAGGTTCTGCAACAAAGTACTCAATCTGAAGATTAACAGTTAAGTCGCGCCGCTTTCGGCGCTTGTTCCACAGGGTCGGGTTTGTTTGATTCGGGAATTTAGATCCCGCGTCATGTCCTTTTGCTTTTCGCGTTACTGCTTCGCAAACCAAGGTTCGGTCCGTCTAGTTTTTAGCGGCAGGCAACTTGAGGAGGTGCGGTATGTCGAGACGACTTGGACTACAAGCATTGCTGCTCGTGTTGGGAGTAGGTCTGCTTGTATCAGTGCATGCACAGTCGAGTACGAGTGGGAACATCACGGGAACTGTTCGTGATGCCCAGGGTGCTGCATTGCCTGGCGTGCAAGTGGTAATAACGGACCAAGCAACGAAGACGGAACGGACCATCACGACCAATGGTGATGGCTTCTACAATGCGCCGTCACTGCCGGCCGGCCTTTACACCATCAGCGTATCTCCGAGCGGATTTAAAAAGAACGTCACCACCAACGTGGATCTGCACGTCAGTGAGAACAAGGTTGTCGACGTGGACCTGCAAGTCGGTGACGTCAACGAAACGGTCACCGTCACAAGTGAGAGCGCTCCAGTCGAAACGCGCAGTGGTGAAGTAAGCAGTCTCGTCAGCGAAAAGCAAGTAACAGAGCTGCCGTTGAATGGTCGCAACTACGCGCAGTTAGCCTTGATCGTTCCGGGTGTATCGCAAGCCGCCAGTTTTGCGGCACGAGGGACAGGGCTCGATTCCAACGTTGACATGTCAGTCAACGGCAACCAGTCAAACGCGAATCTTTGGACTGTCGATGGCGTGAACAACATGGACGTCGGTTCGAATGCGACGCTTCTAGTTTTTCCATCGATCGATTCAATCGCGGAGTTCCGTGTAGAGCGCAACAGCTTCAGTGCTGAGTACGGTCAAGCGCAAGGTGCAGTCATTAACTTGATCACAAAAGGCGGTGGTAATGACTTTCATGGCGCAGGCTTCCTCTTCCTTCGTGACGATTCATTGAATGCTGCGGATGCTTTCTTGAACGCGAACCCTGCCAAAAACGCACAAGGGGAACTGCTTCATAAAGGCGAGCTGAAATACAAGAATTTCGGATTCAACTTCAATGGACCAATTTGGAAAAATAGAGCGTTCTTCTTCTGGAGTGAAGAGTGGCGGCGAGAGAAGCGCGGTACAGCATTGCCGCAACAAACAGTGCCAACGGCTGCTGAAAAAGTTGGAGACTTTAGCGGCCCGCTGACTGGTCCACTTCCGCACATACCCGGTAGCTGTGTGACCGCGGGCACGCCGCCGGTGACAACTTGTACACCCTTCCCCGGCAACAAGATTCCTACCAACCAACTGAGCCCGGCCGGACTCGCAATAATGAAAGTATTCCCTGATCCAAATGGGCCAAGCGGTCTATGGGTTGATGCTCCTACTCAGCCTGTAAATACTCGCCAGGACAGCATCCGAGGTGATGTGAACATCACCAACAAGATGAACGTCATGGTGCGTTGGATTAATGAGTACTGGATCCATGGTCAGGCGTCAGGAAACTTCTGGGGTGATAGCCCGTTCCCAACCTTGAGTTCCGATTGGGATCAGCCGAGTTACAGCTTTGCAGTCAAAGCAACGAACACGTTAACGCCAACCATGGTTAACGAGTTTACTTTCTCTCGCACGGGCAATGACATCATCATCACCACGGCACCAGGCAGCCAGGCGCTGAACGATGAAATCGGTTCGAAGTTCCCAACGGTTTATGAACGGACTGAAGGATTCGGATTGCCAACGCTTTGGGGAGGTGGTGGCTATCCCGCGCTATGGCACCAGGCGCCCTGGACGAATAATGAAGATCTCATGATCTGGAAAGACGACTTCTCGAAGGTCGCGGGAACTCATGACCTGAAGTTCGGTGTCTTGTTCAGCCACAACCAAAAGAATGAACAGGCAGGCGGTCCAAACTCTGTATATCAGATTTGCCAGACTGATGATCGAACTGGCAACGTCATCGCCGATACCCTGTTGAAGGATATTCCGGTTGGTTGTTACTTCGAATGGGATCACACTGAATTCACTCAAGGACGTTGGCGTGACTACGAGTTTTACGGCAACGACACCTGGAAAATACGACCAAGACTTACTCTAACTCTGGGCCTGCGTTATTCCGTACTAACGCCCGCATGGTCGGCCGATAACCGCATCAGTAACTTCATTCCCAGACTGTACAACGGTACAGATCCACTTAGCGGACTCGTCAGAGCGGATGCGCTCGGCAACTCGGGTCTACCACGCGCCCTGGTCCACACGTATAAAGCTGGCCTGCAACCGCGGGTTGGTTTGGCGTGGGACATTCATGGCGACGGTAAAACAGCGCTGCGAATGGGCTTTGGACGTTATATCGGGCGCTCGAACGTCATCGAAGATGTTCTTCGTATGGCCGCCAACGCGCCATGGACACAAACTGCCGGTTACGGGTGGCACGACGGAAGTGCGAGCCTCGCAAGCAATCCGGTGTTCCGCAGCCTCGATACAATCCCGAACCCCGATGCGCTAAGGGCCACGGCGTCAAGTACGAGTCTTGGTAATGCCGTGTCGGAGAACTTCCAACCACCAGAGAGCTATCAGTGGAACTTGACGGTATCTCGAGAAATAATGAAGAACACAGTTCTCGAGGCGTCATACGTTGGTAATCACGGCTTGCACCTCTGGAGACGCGGAATCAACTTCAACGACGTCGTTCCAAGTGCACGCGCGACACTCGCAAACCTCTATCGGACCGGTCAGGCTACCGACACGTTCGTCGCGGCTAATCGGCGATTGAAAGGACTTGGCGACCTCACGATGAGTGAGTCGACGGGAGATTCAAGTCACCACTCCATGCAGTTGTGGCTAAACCGTCGGTTTGCTGATCGGTTGGCTTTCCAGGTTGCTTACACTTGGGGACACACAATCTCCAACGTACCGGTTACGTCATTCCAAACGGCGACGACTGATCCTTTCAATTACGATTTAGACAAAGGCGACGCCGATCTCGATCGACGACACACGTTCATAACGAACATGGTTTACGTGCTTCCGTCTTTCAGCAATAGAAATAAAGCAATGCAGTATGTCTTAGGTGATTGGCAGCTCAACGGCATCTTCACCTACCTAGGTGGCGTTCCAATAGACGTACTTTCCGGAGCAAATACCGCTGGCCTTGAAGCGCAGTCAACGCAGCGGCCGGATCTGGTGCCTGGCGTTCCGATCTACCTGAACAACGGCATCAATTATTTGAACCCCGCCGCTTTCAGCCTACCTGCAGCGGGCAGTTTCGGGTCGTTGGGTCGTGGCGTCGTCCGCATGCCATCGCGCAAGAACGTCGACTTCTCGATCAACAAGAATTGGCGGATTAAAGAACGTTACGGAGTGCAATTCCGAACGGAATTCTTCAATCTCTTCAACCGTGTGAACTTCGTCGGACTCGAAACCGCAGATCTGGCGTTTATTAACAACTCAACCGACGCAAACTTCGGTAAGAGCACTTCGGGAGGATTCGGTCGTTTCAACCGTGATGCCGGTCCGAGAGAAATTCAGTTCGGATTCAAGTTCACCTTCTAACATACTGCAGGTATACTGCAGACCAATTGAACCTGACGGAGGGCTGACAGTTTCTATCAGCCCTCCGTCTCGGTTTGTGCAGACTTTGATGAGCGTCCTAACTTAACGATGTATCGTAGTCTTGCCGTCCTAAGTCTCGCGCTTGCGATTCCTTTTCAATCTTCTCCTGAACAATTTCGGCAACGATTCGAACGTGCCGATGTGGAACGACGCGCGGGCAACATCGCCAAAGCTGAAGCTGAATATCAATCCATCCTTGCCGATGCGTATCACAAACTCGGCCGGACGTATGCCGCCCAGCAAAACCATCAAGCAGCAATCGCGGCATTCTCAATGGCAATAGGGCACAAGCCGAACTTCGCCGATGCACTTGTAGATCTCGCGATTGCGCAATTCAATACAAACCAATTCAAGCAAGCACTCCTTCCACTTCAAGCAGCCGCTGAGCTGAATGCCCAGTCTCCGGCCGTTTACCATATGCGTGGCAAGTGCTACTTCATGTTGAGTGAATTTGATAAGGCGGCGGTTGAGCTCCAACGCGCTTTGCAGTTATCGCCGGGAGACTATGACGTCTCATACACCCTCGCACTTGCCTACCTGAAACAGGGAAGACCTGCCGAAGCAAATCAGATCTTTAATCGGATGATCACCGAACTCGGCAATCGACCACAACTTAGAATCTTAATCGGCCGCGCCTACCGGCAAACGGGCTTTCTGCCGGAGGCAACCGAGGAATTCAAAAAGGCCATCGCCCTCGATCCAAAGTTTCCCCGCGTTCACTACTACCTTGGTCTTAGCTACCTTCTAAAAGATGGAGCATCGAGACTGGACGACGCCGAAGCAGAATTCAAACTGGAAGTCTCGGCTCATCCGGATGACTTCTTTGCGAATTATTATTTGGGAATCACTTCGACAATCGGTAGAAAGTGGGATGCGGCGATTGGCTTCCTCGAGAAGGCGAATAAACTTCAACCGGATAATCCTGATCCATACTTCTATTTGGGACAAGCGTACCAGGGGTTGCAAAAGCACGATCAGGCGATCGAGATGTACAGGAAATCGATTAGTCTGACTCCGGATTTGAAACACAATTACTTCCAGGTCAGCAACGCTCGATACCGATTGGGCCAAATGCTAATCAAGGTAGGAAAGACGGAGGAGGGCCAAAAGGAGTTACAGATCTCAGCAGACCTTAAAGCACAATCGTTCAAAAGCGACGAGGCCAGAGCGGACGCATTCTTGAACGCTGCGCAGCCTCCCGAGCAAACAACATTTGCTGATCTTGAGCCAGCCCAGGGCAACACGACTCAAACTCCGCAGGATTTGCAGCGACAGGAAGGGCTCAAGGCCGACGCCCTCTTCTTCTCGAAGGTGGTTGCCGTGGCGCATGAAAACCTCGGCTTGCTGAATGCCGAGCGTCAGAAGTTCAGTCTCGCTATTGAAAACTTTAGTCAGGCCGCCAGGTGGGATCCGGAGTTGCGCGATATCTATTACAACCTTGGTCTCGCTTTCTACAAGTCTGAGAAGTACCTGGAGGCAATCGGACCTTTAGAAAACGACCTGAGGTTGCGACCGGACAACTTACGCGCGAAACAGCTACTCGGTCTGAGTTACTTCTCGACTGAGAACTATCAGAAAGCAGCGGAGCTCTTAGCTGAGGTTGCTGCGGTACGAGCAAATGACGCGAGCATTTATTATCCGCTGGCGCTTTCCTTGAGCAAGCTAGGTCGCGCGGAGGAGTCGCAACGCATAGTTCAACAGATGCTGAACAATAGCGGCGCGAATCCTCAGGTCCACATCCTGCTGGCCAAGGCCTTTTACGATCAGGATAATCCGACAAAAGCACTTGAAGAGTTATCGACGGCGTTACAGCTGGATCCTAAAATCAAACTTGCACATTTCTACTCGGGCCTCGTGTATCTCAAGTTGGGCAAGTTCGCCGAAGCCGCTCGGGAATTCGAAAGTGAAGTGAACTTGAATCCTTCTGACATCCAGGCAAAATACCATCTTGGCTTCGTCTTGTTGGCAAATCAGGAAACGAAACGCGGCATGCAACTCATGTCCGAAGTCATCAAATCCAACCCGGGATTTAGTAATGCTTACTTTGAATTAGGAAAGACCCAACTTCAGTTAGGCGACGTGAAGACCGCAATATTCAATCTTGAGCAGGCGGCGAAGCTCGCGCCTCAACAATCCCACGTCCATTATCAACTCGGTCGCGCATATTTGGCCGCCGGTCGACAGTCGGAAGGCCGCGCCCAACTCGAGCTCTCAAAACAACTAAAAGAGAAAGAGCGGAACCAACCGAATAACTAGCGCACCAGGAACAACTCTACGGAAGGTTATTCTGAGAGCGGCGATTTCGCTGGCGATCGTTCTGTGTTTGCTGCTGCGAACCTCATCGGCGCCGGCCGTCAACCAGCAGAATGCGATCCAGTTCGTTGATATAACAAAGAGCGCCGCCGTCAATTTTGAGCACATTTCTTCCCCTGATAAGAGATACATCGTCGAATCGATGAGTGGAGGGGTGGGACTGATCGACTACGACAACGACGGCTTTCTCGACATTTACTTTGTGAACTCATTGACGGTGGATCTGGTTAAGGCCAATGGAAAGACGAAGAGCTTTCTTTACCGCAATAACGGTGACGGCACCTTCTCTGATGTCACTACTAAAGCAGGCGTCGGCGACATCGGTTGGGGAATGGGCGTTGCTGTCGGTGATTACAACAACGACGGTTTCGACGATCTCTACGTCACTTGCGTTGGGCCAAACCATCTGTTGAAGAACAATGGGGACGGCACCTTCAAAGACGTTACCCAAACAGCCGCAGTAGGTGATTCCCGGTGGTCAACCGGTGCAGCTTTCCTGGATTACGACAACGATGGAAAACTCGACTTGATGGTGGCTAACTACGTAGCCTTCGATTTCAAGAATCTCCCTGAGTTTGGCAAGGGCCGCTTGTGTCAGTACAAGGGAATTCCCGTTCAATGTGGACCGCGAGGATTACCCGGAGACAGCGACATCCTTTATCACAATGAAGGAAATGGCACCTTCACCGATGCTACTAAGAAAGCGGGCGTCTCCGATCCCAACGGATACTACGGAATGGGCGTAATCGTCAGCGACTTCGACGAAAACGGTTTAGTCGATATGTTTGTAGCCAACGACTCAACTGCGAATTTCTTCTACAAGAATAACGGCAACGGGACGTTTGAAGAGATAGGGTTCATTTCGGGTACGGCTGTTAATGAGAACGGAAGCGAACAAGGCAGTATGGGTGTGACGGTTGGTGACTACAATCACGATGGCAGATTCGATCTGTTCGTCACGAATTTCGACGACGAATACAACACGCTCTATCACAACGACGGCAAACTATCGTTTACCGATGTGTCGCACGCAGCAAAAATAGCGGCCATTAGTCTTCCGTATGTTGGTTGGGGAACAAAGTTCTTCGATTATGACAACGATGGTTGGGTCGATCTTTTCGTCGCTAACGGCCACGTGTACCCGCAAATTCCGAGCTATCGACAGCGGAATTTTGTATTCAGAAACAACCGCGACGGGACTTTCTCAGAAATGGCTGAACAGCTGGGCGCGCCATTCATGGAGAAGCGCGCCGGCCGGGGCGTCGCTTTTGGCGACCTGGACAATGATGGTGATCTAGACTTAGTCATCAATAATCTAGATGGGGCCCCGAATGTTTTGCGTAACGACGGTGGAAATGCAAGAAACTCGATTTTGATTAAGTTAAGCGGAGTTAAGAGTAATCGCGGAGCGGTCGGAGCGCTGGTAAAAGTCGTGTCGGGCGACCTGATGCAAAAGGACGAGGTGCGTAGTGGCGACAGTTACATTTCCCAAAGCGATATGCGACTGCACTTCGGGCTGGAGAAACGAACGAAGATTGATCTGATTGAAGTGCGTTGGCCGAGTGGAAACGTCGACAAGATTACAGATGCCAGGATTAATACAATTCTCAGCATCAAAGAAGGCGCGGGCCTCATCAATCAAAAGCCCTTCAAAAGATGATCGCTGGAAAATACTACCACTTGATAGCGATCTGGCTCGTCCTGGCACCTGGTCAAACGGTCGTTGTGCCGCGGACCAGAACAGTCGTTGTAGCGCAGACCAATACAGATCTGATCAATCGACTGGAAACCGCAGCCACTCTGATTCGCGATGACAAACTTGTAGAGGCAGAACGTCAGCTGACCATCATTCTTAAATCAAACGCAAATCAGCCGGACGCTCTCAACCTGTTGGGTGCAGTTCGTGCGAAGCAGCGGAGATTGGATGATGCAGAAAGGTTGTTTTCGCGAGCCGTAACGGCCAACTCGAGTCTGATAAGTGCGCGGATGAATCTTGTGCAAGTGTATTTGATTCGCGGCAAGCCGGACAATGCGATTTCCGAGTTGTTAGAAGTGTTGCGTCTGGATCCGACGAACGCCGAAGCATTCGATAAACTGCATCCGTTGCTTCTTTCTCAAAAGCGTGGAGACGAATTCATCAAGCTAATTGAACAGGCAAAGACTTCCCGCGCGGTCTCATCTTCGCTGCTAATTTCGCTTGGGGATATCTACCTGCAAAAAAGAAATGCGGCCAAAGCTGAAGAAAACTTCCGTCTCGCGTTGGATCAACAGAGTGACAACGCTGATGCGATTCTCGGGCTCGCCCAAGTCGCTCAATTGACGGGCGACAGAGCGACAGCCTCGGCTTATCTCGACCGCGCGAAAAAATCAGTGGTCAACTCGGCTGGTACGCTCCATCGGTTTGCGATCGTCGCTTGGGAAGCCGATAGGTACGAGGAAGCCAATCTGGCATTGACCCAGGCGATAAAGCTTAACCCCAAGGATCCGACGTTTTACGTGGCCCTCGGTAACACGTGGTTGAAAAAGCCTGACTTGGTGGAAGCAGAGCAGGCATTTCGTCGCGCTCTCGAATTGCAGTCTGACAATCCGCAAGCGCAGATGTATCTCGGGTATACCTTGTTCCTTCAAGGAAAGTATCCGGAAGCTCGTCAACAGTTGGAGAAGAGTCTACTGAAGCAGCCCAACGTGCCGCAGACCTTCTACTACCTCGGCTTGATTTCACAGGAAGAAGGCCACGACCAGAGCGCAATCGAATTGTTTTCCAGGACCCTGCAATTAGAGTCGTCGTTCGCAGATATCCATTTTGCGCTGGGGCGTTCTTATTTAACGCTCAAGAACTATACACGCGCCCAGGAGGAGTTGGAACTGGCGGTAAAGCTTAAGCCAGACGACCCAAAGGCGCACTATCAACTCGCTGTTCTCTATGCGCGATTGAAAGATCCGCAACGCTCGCAGCAGCACATGCAAATAATGCAGCGTCTGGAAGAAGCAGCAAAGTCCCCGAAAAAACCAACTCCATAAAGACACGTAATTGATGAAGCAAGGCAAGCTTATTGGTCTCTTAGTTCTGGCTCTGCTCACGTCCGTCACGCGAATGGCGAGCCAAGCGCGCAGCACGCCTTCCGCTGCAACTGTGACCTTTGAAGATATAACAAAGAAGAGCGGGATAACGTGGATTCATAACAATGCGCAATCCGCTGCGCGTCACCTTCCCGAAACTGTCGGTGGTGGCTGTGCTTTCGTCGACTATGACAACGACGGCTGGTTGGACATATTCTTTGTTAACAGCGGTACTTCAGATTTCTTCACACCCGCTACTCCTCTGCGGAACGCACTCTACCGAAATAACCGCGACGGCACTTTCACCGACGTCACAGTCCAAGCGGGAGTAACAAACGACAGTTTTGGGATGGGCGTGGCTGTGGCGGATTACGATGGCGACGGGTTTCAGGATCTGTACGTCACAAGTTACGGACGTAACACACTGTACAAGAACACTGGTAAGGGAGCGTTTGTGGACGTGACGAATAAAGCAGGTGTAGGCGCACCTGGATGGTCCACTTGCGCCGTGTGGGTCGATTTTGATAACGACGGCAAACTCGATCTCTTCGTCTCGAGTTTTGTTTACTACGATAAGACCCTGAACGTGTTATGCGCAGACGAGCAGGGTCGGCGTTACTACTGCATACCACGACATTACAAGCCGAGTCCCAGCCGCCTGTTCCGCAACAATGGCAACGGCACATTCACCGACGTGAGCGCAGATGCCGGCATCGCCGCTTTTCCAGGAAAGTCGTTCGGTGCCGTAGCCACCGACATAAACAACGATGGTTGGATGGATCTCTTCGTCGCGAACGATACGATGCCCAACTTTCTGTTTGTAAACCAGGCAGGAAAAAAGTTTGAAGAGGTTGGCCTTGCAGCGGGTGTCGCGTTTAGCCAAGCGGGAAAACCTCGGTCCGGGATGGGAGTAGACGCGGCAGACTACGATGGAGATGGATGGCAGGATCTTTTCGTCGCCAACATCGACTACGAATTCTTTAGTCTTTACCACAACAATAAAGACGTAACCTTTACTGATGAGCCGCGCGAGATTGCCGCTGCGACCCAACTCTTGAGTGGATGGGGGGTGAGATTCTTCGATTACGACAACGACAGTGATCCGGATCTGCTCCTCGTAAACGGTCATCCGGACGATTTCGTCGAGATGCATAACGCGCGGGTGAAGTACAAAGAGCCGATGGTTATGTTTCTTAACACGGGGCGCCACTTTAAGAATGTTACCGAGAGTTCGGGTGCCGTATTCACCAAGGATTTTTCGGGCAGGGGATTGGCCACTGGCGATTTTGATAATGACGGCGATCTTGACCTGCTCGTCTCTAACAATCGCGAAGCTCCACTGTTACTGCGAAATGATGGTGGCAATCGGAACAATTGGCTAGGTTTGCAATTGGTTGCGACGAAGAGCAATCCCTCAGCGGTAGGCGCTTCGATCAGGTGGGAAGCCGGCATACTGAAAGGAACCCGATTGAAAACGGCTGGAGGAAGCTACCTTTCTTCACATGATCCACGTGAGATTCTGGGCGTCGGCAGTGCGTTGAAAGTGACCGCACTTGAAATTCGATGGCCCAGTGGACAAGTGGACCGTCTGAACAACCTGCCAGTCAACCGGTACGTTACGTTAATAGAAGGTAAGGGACCCGCCGCTCAAAAGTGAGGCTCTCCGCGTGTCCTCAGCGTGCTCTGCGTAGCAAGTTCGGAAGTTCTTGCTTTTCTAAGAAGGTTTTTGGGTACGGCTTTGCCGCCGGCGACGGCTCTGCCTCGCCGGAAACGCGCCGTCTTCATTTTGGGCTATGCCCCTGGTTTGGGCTATGCCCTTTCAAATTCCAGCACGACTCAATGCTCATAAAGGTCAAAGACCGCACCAAGGGCACAGCCCGTAATGAGGGATGCACTTTCCGGCGAGGCAGAGCCATCACCGCACATCGGACGGCAAGCCGAGTCGATGCGGCTCCTTTGGTTCGGCTCTGCTTCTCTGATGCGTCTCGGCGGTGTCCGTTTGAGGAGCGTAGTCAGTACCGTTCGCGGTAGCGGATGGCACTCAACATGCGGTGCTCTCCATTTGACGGATACGGCCTAGGTTTTCTTAAGCGTTGGCCATTCGCTACCGCCAACGGTACTGAATACTCAACCCAAGGAGCCGCGAGAACGCGGAGAACGGGCAGAGACTACTGTTTCTTCGCGGGCTCAGACAACGCTATCACTCGCTTGGTCCATTCTACTGCCGTCGTAGACTTGAGTTGCGACAGTTCTGATGCCCCTACTACCAATCTCCTGACACTGGATATCACCACAAATTCAAGCGCAGCCTTTGGCTTTGCTGCTTCATCAAGTTTTACGAGATTAGCGTCTCGCCATTGGACCGGTGGCGTAATCCCCGCTTCAAAGTAGGCGAGTGCCTCGAGACCAATGGTTCCTAAATCCGCAAGGTTTCTCGCGAGTGGTCTGACTTCTTCAAGTGACGGAGAACGATCGATTAGCGGCTCCAGAGAGATACTTGCATCATGCCAACCGGCCAGCGTTTTCTTTAACTGATTCTGATTTAACTGAAAACGTGGAGCGTCGCCAAGAAACTGCTCGACGCGCATGCCAAACGTTCGCGCAGTTGCGCTATCAGGTCGCGCCGCATCAATTAGACCGGTAAGCGGGCTCAACATTGTCTGGGGTCGCATCTCATAACGACGATATTCTTTCACCGGTTCTAATATTGAGATGAGCGTTCTCAACGGTTCGATCTCTTCACCTCGTACCAGCCGTCGAAGCATCATGTCCACATTCTTATTGTGTGTGAGTCCCAGCTCCTCCAACTGCAAGCTAATCACATCCAATCGTCGGTACATGTCGTCAATGTTTGAGACGCTTCGGGGCGACCAGAGCCGCTCAGCGATCGCTGCGGTGCGAGGCCAGATACGCGAATCGATCGTTTCAGGCGTGACCCACTCCCCCCACATCGTTGCCTCGCCACCCAGTACACGCTTTGCTTGCTCCGGTGTTAAGTCGCTGTCGGCAGGTAACGGATCAGTGACGTAATGTTGCGACGCCGGAAAGATCAAATCGATATAGTAGCCATTCGAGAGAATTCCCTCGTAACCCTTTCGCGCTGCTTCGGCCAGTGCTTTGGTACCGCGCCACGAATGAATGACCACATCGTTCGGCAATTCAGGTTGAAGGATTTCATCCCAGCCGATCATTTTCTTACCGTGCTTCTGCAGAATTTTTAGTAGGCGCTGATTGAAATAAGCTTGCAACGCATGGTTGTCTTTAATCCCTTTTTCCTTCATGAAGGCTTGTATCCTGGGATTTCGGTCCCATTGTTTGCCTTCGTTCTCGTCGCCGCCAATGTGCATGTACGCGTCAGGAAACAACGCGGCCATCTCGCCCAGAAAGGTATCGAGGAACTTGTAGACCTCTTCACGACTCGGATCTAGTGCCGGTTCGAAGATGCCAGGACGCCGTTCAATCGTGTAAGGTCCGGGAGCGCTGCCGAGCTCTGGGTGACCAACTAACCAACTAGTGCTGTGACCCGGAATATCAAACTCCGGCATCACGCGAATTCCGCGTTCACGAGCATAAGCTATGATTTCGCGTACTTGATCTTGCGTGTAGTAGAGCCCGTCAGAGCCCAGCGTGTGGAGCTTTGGAAACTTTTTACTCTCTACGCGAAAGCCCTGATCTTCTGTGAGGTGCCAATGAAGCACGTTGAGTTTGACGGCAGCCATCGCATCGATATTGCGTTTGAGAACTTCCATTGGCTCGAAGTGACGTCCAATATCGATTAGCAAACCTCTCCAGGGAAACCGAGGCTGATCTTGAATGGTCATTCCAGGCAGATAGTAACCATCGCGATCGCCTTGAAGCAGTTGAAGCAGAGTTTCCATTCCGCGAAGAGCGCCAACAACTGTTGGCGCTACGAGTCGGGCTTGTTTCTCGTTGATCTCTAAACGGTAGCTTTCATCTTCACGAATCGATGGGATCATCTCGCCGGCTTTTTCGACTTGAATTAGCAAAGCGGCAGTGTTTTCATCCGTTGCAGGAAGAGAAGACAAGCTCAGGACCGTTCGTCCTGCCAGGCGCGCGATCATTCGCGCGATTCCGTTGCGCAGACGACCGTCGGCAAAGCCCCTGGTCGCGACGTTGAATGCGCCCGTGACTTTAAGTCGACCTGGCTGAATCGCTACTGAGGCCGGCATAGGCATGAGGTTCAATTGGTCAACGGCGACAGCCGCGGTCGATTGCTGAGCGTGACCGTTAGAGGAGATGATTGAAATCGAAGGGATCAGCAGTGCCAGCTGTACAGATCTAATGATTGTGTTTGTTCGTCGCAAGGTTGTTCCCCGCAGTCTTCGTAGTTTGTTTTAATCGTTTCATGTCATGAGCCATGACATGCTCTGTTACTGACCTTAAGATGCTCAAGCAACGAGTCAGTAACGTTTTGCGGTAGCAAGCGGCCGAGAGCGCAGGGCCATCGGCTATCGCCGATGGTACTGATACGTCAATGAAATTGAAGAAACATCGCGTGCTTTTCAGTCGTCAAACATGCCGCACTGTAGTCTTAATCCTGCTGCTTCTGTATTCGTTCAACAGTCCGGCGATGCGGCGCCCGACCCAAACTGCTAACGAACGCGAATGGCTGCTAACTTGGAGTGACGAATTCGCAGGAGCAAACGGTTCGTCGGTCGACGCAACAAAGTGGGCGTTCGATATCGGCGGTAACGGCTGGGGCAACAATGAACTCCAGACTTACACCAATCGAACTACGAATGCCTTCCTGCGCAACGGCTCGTTGAATATCAAAGTACTACAAGAGAAATTCACCGGGCCTGACAAAATAACTCGCGAATTCACCTCAGCAAGATTGCTCACCGAAAACAAGTTTACGCAGCGGTACGGGCGCTTCGAAGCTCGAATCAAGGTGCCTTTCGGCCAGGGGATCTGGCCGGCGTTTTGGATGCTTGGCGACAACATTCGCACCGCTGGTTGGCCCAAGTGCGGCGAGATCGACATTATGGAGTATGTTGGCCGCGAACCTTCCAAAGTGTTTGGCACGCTGCATGGTCCAGGTTATTCAGGAGCGAATGGCTTAAGCGCAATCCATACTCTAAGCGATGGCAAGAAACTGACGGATGACTTTCATATATTTGCTGTCGAGTGGGAGCCGAACGTCATTCGGTTTTACATCGACCGCGTGCTGTACAAGACGCGTACTCCAGGCGATCTACCAATCGGTGCGTCCTGGGTTTTTGATCGGCCGTTCTTCCTCATTCTTAACGTGGCCGTCGGAGGCAGCTTCCCGGGTAATCCTGATAGCACTACAGTTTTTCCGCAGTCCATGCAAGTAGATTATGTCCGCGTCTATCGACGCACCCGCTCATAGAATCCGGTCAGTACCACTCACTGCACAATTTCGAACGACGCTTCCGTTTTGGAAAGCTTGAGCTGAACCATGTCTCTGCTTTCAATCACCGCTATGTACTTTCCCGGCGTGAGTCCTGTCAGCTTTATAAATTTCGCAAACGCCAAATGCGGCACCGGATCGTTTTCGACTTCCGAAAGGTCGAAGTCGAATCGTTTAGCGGCAAGCTTGTTGTCGCGCATTAGACTCACGCTCACTCTTACGACCGGCTTTCCGTTCGCGGCTAGTGCTGCGTTGTAGAGCCTAAACAATATGATCAGATTGTCGGTTGCAAGAAACTGACGACTTGGCGACGGTCGAATCTGCATGTTACCTACCGTGAGCACATCCGCGGGTTTGTTCAAAGTTGGCACCACCGTGTTCGCGCGTCGGCTCAGGATAGGGGTCGTCGCCGAAAACTGTTCATTAACGGCAGGCAGCACGATCTTTTCTCGCCGGGCAGCAGTCTTCCCTGACGCCTTGTCCTTGACCATCAAGTCAATGTTGTAGTTGCCGGGCCCAAGCTCAATGTCCTGACGGTAGAAGATCTTGTCATTGAGAATTGATTGGTATTGTTCCGGAGTAAGTTCAACATTAAAGTTTCCACCGAGCCGTGAAAGAATCTCTTGCTCTCCTTCTTTCCTAACAAGGCCCATTACGTCCAGCTGCAGTCGCCGTTTTCCGTTGCGCTCTTCGAATTGAACCGCAGCAGGTGGAATATCGAAGAGCAGCGGCACAACGTACGCCCCGTCTTGCGCTTTAAATGACGAATTAGTCTCGACTGCTATGGGCAATGTCGACCGCGCTTCGATTGAAGAGAAGTTGGCGATCATCTCTCGCTCTGCCGGTGAAGACGGAACGACTTGGGTAGGAGGGATCGCGTAATAACCAGGACGCGCCACGATATTGACGCCGGGTCTACGTACCTCGATCTTTACCTTGCGAAATTTGCCGTCAAAGTTCTGATCAGTGCTGCGATATGCGAGGGTGTAGCGGGATCTGATCTCGTCATCGACGCGATTTAGACCATCTGAAAAGTCGTTTGTGTTTTTGATGAAGTGTCCGCCAGTATCCTCCGAAATACGAAACAACAGATCTTGCTGCCGGTTGATTCCTTCAGACCGCGAGATGTCAAAGACGCTTTCACCGGCACTGGTCCTTATCCGGCTCTCCTGATCAACTGCGGCGGATATTCCGGCGAGCGCGGAAGGGGGCGCAACCGCACTTGATTGAGGCACTCCGCCTTTCAATCCGGTGGAGTCGATGATGTATATCGATACGTTAGCGCGATTTGCGATATCGATCGTGCTTTGTACCTGCCAGTCAAGCACCTCGCTAGCGACGAAACCCTGAGAAAACATTACGAGAGTCTTCTTGCCTCGCATTGGGCGTAAGCCTTCGCATATCGCAGCCAGGGCGGCGAGAATTGGGCGCGTTTGTTGATTGCTCAGAGTCGATCGAAGCTGGAGGAACTGTTCCAGTACGCGTTTCGTGATCATTGTTTGGGCGGCCGCTGAACCACCGGCCTGCGTCGTTATTCCTTCGAGACTTGGTGCTCCCGCCAGCTCATTGCGCAGCTTCTCAATCGTAGCGGCGATGTCTCGTTGCTCTGAAGTCTTTGCTTGCGTAGAAATGTGACTGGTTCTTTCAACTGCCGAAACAAGTTTTTCTTTGTCCTGGGTGAATGGCTGAACAAGTTGCAATCCACCTGCAATCGCAAACAACGCGGCTGAATCTTCCGTGGTGATCCGATCTTTGACGAATTTGACGATGCCGTCGCGGACCGGTTTCAGGTTTGTCGCTTCCGTGGTTTGTCCGTCTAAGACCAAAGCGACGAGGTTTCGCGGGAGCGTTCGCAGCGTTGATGTTTCGGTTGTGACGGTCACCGGCCCAGTACCACTACTGGAGCTTTCGTTACCGAGAGTCGCATCAAAGAACTCTATGTTCTGCTTGACACCGTTTTCGAGTACAACGAAGTCTTCCGCCTTTAGATCCTTAACGACTTTGCCCTTCTTATCTTTGACTATTACATCGACGTTTACCAGGTTTGCATTGACTCGGACAATGTCGTCGTCATCCGGCTTTTTGTGCTGCGTTTTGTCTTGCGATTGAGCGGCATGAAAGGTGACGCTGAGGCTGAGCATCAGACCGAAACACACGCACCTACTCAACGCGTTATAAAAGCGAATACCTTTTTGCAATTTCAGTCTCCCCACTTCTAACGAAGCGTAAATCGCTCTTTTAGCCCACCTACCGAGATTTCAAACTCTCCCGGCTCCACAACCGCCTTGTTGCTCGTATCAATGAATGCCAGATCTTCCTGGCGCAGACGGAAAGTCACCGTGCGACTCTGCGTTGGCTCAAGATGTATCTTTGCGAAGCGCTTTAGCCGTTTACCAGCGGGCGTCAGACTAGCTACCAAATCCGTCAGGTAGAGTTGGACAACTTCTTTGCCGGCCCGTGAACCCGTGTTAGTGACCGTTACTGAAACCGCAACTTCGTCCTGTTTTGCGACCGTTTTCTTGTCGAGTCTCAGATCTTTGTAGCTGTAAGTTGTGTAGCTGAGTCCTGAGCCGAACTCAAACAGCGGCTTGATGCCGGCATTGTCAAAAAATTCGGTTTCGAATGCCGGACGATCATACATCAGCAGCGCGTTTGGGCTGCGCGGGTAAGTGTAGGGAAGCCGCCCGCTGGGGTTGAAATCGCCGAAGAGAACATCCGCAGCTGCTTGTCCGCCTTCGTTGCCGGGGTTGTAAGCAAGTAGTACTGCTCCCGCTGCATCCGCGATCCGACTCACGATTCGTGGTCTACCCTCAACCAACACCAGCACGACGGGTTTGCCCGTTCTCTGAATCGCGGCGGCAAGTTTTTGCTGCGGCTCTCCGAGATACAAATCCGGAATGTTTCCCGGTGTCTCAGTGTACGACCCTTCACCAAGGCAGAGCACAACAACGTCTGCATCTTTCGCACCGGCAACTGCTGCGTTGATATCTACTTCACTCTCGAGGCCTGTGGGTGTGCTGTTTGAAGGGGATCCTGCCCGTCTCGAAATCTGTGTTCCAGGAACATAGGTGACGTTTGCCGCTCCAACTTTAGCTTCAATTGCTCGCCGGATGGTCAGGCGATCCTTGGGATAAAGAGATTCTTCTGAGCCCTGCCAAACATAACTCCAGCCGTTGTTCAAAGAAATCAGAGAATCCGCAGTTGGACCAGTGACCAATACCTTGCTCGTCTTCGACAACGGCAAAAGGTTGTTCTCATTCTTCAGCAACGTCATCGACTCTCGTGCTGCTTGCAGACTTGTTTGACGTGCCTCCATTGATCCAATGCGAGACTTGAGAGTTGCATCTGGCATCGGCTTCTCAAACAAACCAAGTTCAAATTTAACTCTGAGAATTCGACGCACCGCTTCGTCAATGCGCGACTGCGGAACCGCGCCTTCTTTTACCAGGCCGATAAGAATGTCAGCAAAGCTATAGTCGAGCGGCACCATGCTCATGTCGATGCCCGCCATGATCGCCATCTTCGTCGCTTCTTTTTCGTTTGCGGCAACTCGCCAGTCGGTCACGAGCTTTTTAATATCTTGCCAGTCCGAGACGACGAAGCCTTTGAAGCCAAGTTCATTGCGGAGAATTTCAGTCAGGATGCGATGATTCACATGGCCCGGGACGCCATTTATGTCTGCTGAGTTCACCATGACGGTTTTGGCGCCAGCGTGAACAGCTCCGGCGAAGGTCGGAAGAAAATATGTACGCAGGTAATGCTCGGGAATCCAGGCCGGAGTTCGATCGCGTCCGTTCAACGGGAAGCTATAGCCCATGTAATGTTTCAAGCTGGCCGCAACATGATTCGGTGAAGAGACATCCTCACCCTCGAGGCCGCGCACGAATGCCACACCGAGCACCGTCGCGAGATGAGGATCTTCACCGAAGGTTTCCCAGAAACGTGGCCAAACCGGATTCCGGCCAATGTCTAGCACAGGTGAAAAACTCCAGGGAATTCCGGCTGCGCGAGTTTCCAGGGCCGTAAACTCCGATGCGCGCTTCATGAGCTCCGGATTCCACGTGGCAGCCATACCGATTTCCTGGGGGAACAAAGTTGAGCCCTGCAGATAGGTTGCGCCATGGATCGAATCAATGCCGTAGATGACGGGAATCTTGAGGCGCGTTTTGTTGGCCGCACCTTGTATCTGACGAATAACGTCGTGCCATTTGTCGACAGTGAATGCTTGGTCGTAAACGTTGAGAATGGAGCCGACGCCGTAACGAACGATCGCCTTCTCGAGTTTGGCAGGATCAATTTGGACTGCCTGGTCCTTGCCGCTCGCCAACATTTCAAGGGTGAGTTGGGTCATCTGACCGACCTTTTCTTCCAAGGTCATTTGGCCCAACAGGGCCTCGATCCTTTGCGAGTTATCACGTTCTGGTCCACGCTCGCGAGTCGCCCGTTGAAGAAATTCGTCGCTGTCGATTGTCTCGTTAGGAACGGGATCTGCGGTTCTCTGCGGGGAGGTCGTTCCTGGTGCGGTATGACTTTTAGCTACAACTTGAACAAAGTTGGTAAAGTTAAAAAACAAGATTGTCGCTAACAGACGCGCCAGAGTTTTCATAATGGTTTCCTTGAGACGGGAATCGAGAAGCTGCGCGGGTATTCTCTTTGATTACAGTGGTTTAATCAAGGGTTTCAAAAGCGGAAAGCAGCTAAATTTAGCCTACCACCTTTAGACAGGCCGGAGCCGGGATCGCGGTCGTCTGGCCTGTCGGCGTGAGTCGACCGTTTGACTCGTTGATTCGAAATGTGACCACTGAATCTGACCGCTGATTTGCGGCCAGCAAATAGGTTCCAGTTGAATCAATGACGAAATTACGCGGCCAGTCACCGCCGGTTGAAGCATGCTCGACGAGGGTTAGCTGACCCGACTTCCGGTCGATAGCGAATACGACGATACTGTTGTGGCCACGATTTGAGCCGTACAAAAACTTGCCATTTGGTGAGACGTGGACGTCCGCACAGAAGCTGGTACCTGAAAAACCTTGTGGAAGAGCAGAGATCGTCTGTTGTGGATTGAGGACACCGCGCTTTGCCTCGTATGTAAATGCGGTGATTGTTGAATCAAGTTCCTGGATAAGGTAGGCGAACCGATTGTTTCGGTGAAACGTCAAGTGTCGCGGTCCAGCGCCCGGCTTCGTTGGGACAGCGCCGTGTTTGGTAAGAGTGCCATCCTTCTCATTGAATCGGTAGACGACGATTTGATCGATACCGAGATCAACAGCAAATGCGAAGCGGTTGGACTTATCTGTCAAGATGCAATGCGCGTGTGGCCCCTGCTGACGATCGCGATTAATGCTCGCGCCGGTGTGCTGCATGACGCTGACGGCTTCACCCAAACTGCCATCGCTCTTGATCGGCAAAACTGAAACATTGCCACTTTCATAATTCGCCAGCAGAACGAATCTCCCAGTTCGATCCTGCGTTACATAGCAAGGTGATGCGCCCTTCGACGCTTTTTGATTCAAATAAGTAAGGTCGCCGCTATTTCGATCAATTGCGAACGAGCTTACAGCACCGCTCGGTTGATCTTCGAATTTTGAGACTTCGTTTACGGCGTAAAGGAAGTGACGTTTGCGGTCGATCGCGAGGTACGAAGGGTCGACTACACCTTTGATGGTCTTGAAATGCGTGAGTTCGCCGGTCGACATATTCAACCGGTAGATGTAGATACCTTCACTTTTTCCAGACGTATAAGTGCCGACATAGAGCGTCTGTTCCAAGGCGGCTTCGGCTCTTGAGTTCATATTGAAACTGGAAAGACCGATTGTTGTTACGGTAGCTGCCGCAGTCTGAAGGAACCGTCGTCGCGTCAGTTGATTGTTCGCCATCGATGTCAGTGATTCTCGTGATGTTTACCGTAAGAGCTTGCCCAACTCTCGCCAGGTGATCATTTTGACGTTGTGCGCTTTGAGCGCATCGCGGAATTCTTTGCTGGTGACGAAATCAAAATCGCGCTGTCGCCATTCCGATCCCCAATCTGGATGTTCAAACGCAATCGCTTTCATCTCTTGATCATCGTAGGCGAGGTGAACGACCATTTCAGTTACGCCGGCGGGTAGATTCTTGATCTCGTTTAAATAATGGTTCTTCCACTCCGCGGCTGACACTTCGGGCCCGATGTTAATCACGTGGTCTATAACCACGTCATCAGGTCCAATCAGGTTGTTTAAATAAGGACTCGAACTGAATTGGGCGCGCGCAATGCGCATCGGCAGTTTGTTTTCCCGACCCACACGAATTAAAACCTCAAACAACTCCTTTGTCTGATAGAGAGTACCCATGTGCGAATCGAGATGCGTGGGTTGTATGCCCATTAGTTTCGCACGGGCAATTTGTGCACGGATCTCTGCCTCGGCTTCTTTCACATTTATGTGCGCGGCGGCTTCTGACTCGGTTGGATACAGATAACCGTTAGCATCGAACAGGGAGCTGACCCGGTCTTTTGGAAGTACCGATCCCCAGCGGAACAGTTTCCATTCACTTGTAAGCGTCAGATGAAGTCCAAGATCCGCATTGGGGTTAGAGCGAGCGAAGGCGGCGATTTCCGGTAGCCAGGGACAAGGAATCATTATGCTACCTGAGCTCACTCCACCTGTTTCGAACGCTTTCATCGTAGCGGCGTTGATTGAGTGCGCCATCCCAAGATCGTCGGCGTGGACGATCAATAGTCTTGCCTCGCGCGAGTATCCAAGACGTTCGGCGAGTGTCTTGTTGGGAGTCTGCCGAGCTCTATAGAATGCGTGAGTTTGGCTCGAAAGATTTGAAGAGGTAGACAGTGTAACCGCGATCGCGAAGATGACTATGATAGTTCTGGTGGTTATCTTCACAGGAACCTCCGACAGACGAGGGTTTATCACAAGGTTCTAAAAGACTTATTGGGAAGAATTAGTGCTGACCTGTATTGATGGCAGCAACTAATAACAACTGGGTTGAGTAACGTCAACTGTTAATAGTTCAGTTTCGAAGAAGACGCCGAGTCCGCGGAGGACGCAGAGAGTTGAATCGTGTGGAACCGGCACTAGACAACACTACCCGATAATTTTGTTTGTTGACATTTCGGACGTGGCTCCGATAGATTGGAAATCTACCTCACGCCAGCCTGAAACTAGTCACCTGACCCCATTATTGTTAGGACCTGATTTACCAGACCGCAGCAAAATGACAATAGCCGCCCTTACATGCCGCACCTTTCGGATCAAGACCCAGTCAAAATAGATTTCTCCATTAGCAGCCGAGACCTGATGCTCGTGCTTGGCATCGGGCTGATTGTGTGTCTGCCACTGCTATTTGGCGGGCTGCCTTATACCGGAGACCTACCCCATCACTACCGCACTGCCCTTGGGTTTTACGATTCGATGCTCAACGGAAACTATTATCCGTCGTGGCATCCCGGCACTAACGGCGGGTACGGCGATCCGAGCGTTAGGTTTTATCCTCCAGCCCTTTACTTTCTGCTTGCCGGTGGACGGCTGATCTTAGGTGACTGGTTCTTTGCGAGCTTAGCTACTTCGATGCTGCTAACAATCGCAGGATCCATTGGGATGTATCTGTGGGCGCGTTCATTCACGAATAGATACTATGCTCTCGCGGCAGGATTGATATTTCTTCTCGCGCCATTCCACACGAATGAAATGTACCAGGCAGGTATGTACCCGCAGTATGCCGCAGGAAGCGTTCTACCTTTCGTTTTCGCTTCCGTCGAGCGGATTATTCGCCGAGGGCTCAACCGGCATGTTGCGGGCCTCGCCATTAGTTACGCGCTGCTAATACTCTTTCATGTTCCCCTTGCGGTGATCGGGTCAATCGCACTCGCACTCTACACACTGATTCGACTGTCGCAGTCGTTTAGTGTGAAGGCGGCGTGCAGATTGGTAGGCGGCGTGCTGCTCGCTGCCGCTGTTAGCTGCTTCTATTGGGCGCCGGTGGCGCAGGAGCTCAAATGGAAATATCCAAGCGGAGTTGGACAAGGCGCTTGGTTTGACTATCGAAACAACTTCTTGTTCGTGAACTCACCAAGTGTGATGAGCAATTTTCTGTTGCCGCTGCTCGTCGCCGCAACGTTCGCGATGGCGATCCCAGCAGTAATATTAGTGTTAAGGAAAGATCGGCTAGCACTAGCTCCCGCAGTTGTGGGAGCGTTTGCATTCTTCATGTCGCTTCCTGCCAGTAAAGTGATCTGGGACCAGCTCCCACTTCTGCAAGAAACACAGTTTCCGTGGCGTTGGATGACAGTATCATCCGCATGCCTCGCATTACTGGTAACGATGAGTCTTTCTGAGCTTGTGCTACGCGCTTATTCCGCCTGGCGTCCGGTAGTGCTTGTATTGGTTGGCTCGCTACTGATTGCCCACACGTTTACCATCACGCAGCTGATCAGAGGAGCACCGGTCTTTCATCGAGCGGCCTTCAATGAGAGAGTCAACTCCCAAAAGGACGCCAAAACAAACCGGGACTTTTTGCCTATTTGGGCGAGCGATCAGCCGCGAAAGATGGGTGCCGCGGTCGAGGCGCTCAATCGCACAGTAACGATCGTCGACTGGTCTGCCGAGCGGAAGGTTTTTTCAATCAGCGAGGGAGCAGCTGAGGAAGTTCGATTACGGACCTTTTACTATCCTTATTGGCAGGGATTCGCAAGCGGATCGAAACTCAACACGCGGCCAGACGATGAAGGGATATTGTTGGTCACAATTCCGTCGGCGAAGACCACGGTCGAGGTCAAGTTTGTTGAGCCATGGACCACCTACGTTTCCGCTTACATCAGCTTGCTTGCGTTGGCTTCTATTCTCCTGACGCTAATCTTCGCTTATGTGCCAGGTTTATTTCCGAGGTGGAGCACCCGTCGCGATGAACCCCAGCCGGCACGATCTCCGATTGGCGAATTAAAGGCGGAATATGAACCAGATGTACAGTTATAGATTTAGCTGAGCCCACCGCTTATGCAGGACGCATCTTGACTGGGCGCTACGTACGGTTTAGTGGGAGAAGAGCACTTGGAATGTGCCCTCCTCCCATTTTCGATGTCGACTTCAGACTAGAAGTTAAAGCGAAAGACGAACTGAAGCAGTCTGCCGCCGGGATCCGTCGTTGTTGACGTATCCTGATAAGCACTTGTCGTTTGTCCGAAGGTTGGCGAGGCGTAGGTACCCGCCAAATTCGTGACGTCGGCTGCAAAGCTTCCAACTTTGAAGTTCTGGTTATTGATGACGTTCAATGCCTCCACACGGAACTCCAGATTCTTACTTTCCGAGAAGGTTATCTTTTTAACCAGGCTCGCATCGATTCTGGTGAACCGTGGTCCATACACTACCAGGTTTGTAATGCCGCACTCTCCATTGAAGCTTGCCTGGCAATTGCCAAAGCCAGCTGGCGCGATGAACGGCTTAGTGAGATCAGGCGGCGTACCCGAGTAACCAGTTGACGAAGTCGGGCTGATGCTAAACGCCCTGATCGTGTTGGTGATCACATCATCGGGTAGCCAGGTGACCGTCGTCGGGTTCTTATGAATCTCAATCATCTTCTGTAAGTCACCACGGTTCATGTTTACTAGCTGCACGGTGCCGAAGTTGATTGGTGAGCCGCTTTGAATGCGGAACGTGCCGTTAACTCCCCAACCGCCTAAGAGCCAATTCGTCTTAGTGCCGATATCGCTGCCCCATCTTTGACCTCTGCCAAACGGCAATTCATATATGAAGTCACCTTTGAAAGCGTGGCGGATGTCGAAAGGTGAGAGTCCGTAGTTCAGTCGTTTGTTTCGGATGCTCACAAAGTTTGACTGCGCGATCGAACTACTCGCAAACGCGTCGCTCATTGAGTGAGCGTAGGTGTAGTTTGCTTGCAGCAGCAGACCGGCTGACATTCTCCGACGCAGTTCAACTTGAAGCGCGTCGTATGTTGATGAGGCGCTGTTATCAATTAGAAACGCACCCGCAGGAACGTCTGGATTAATAACGAAGAAGTTGCGTGCTAGTCCCGCTGCAAGTGCGTTTGCGCGCAACCCGGCATTACCGGAAAGAACGCCAGCAGCAGCTGTTACACTCGGGGCAACGGGAACAAGGTTGTTGGTTATTGCCGTCGCTCTCCAGTTGGCACCGGCATAAGCAGCGGCACTATTCACGTTTGTGCTTCCATTCAGGTACGCGAGAAAGATCGGTAGAGGCGAAGTTCCTGTACCGGCTCCAAAATAAGCGAAGCTCCCGCGTCGAGAGGCGATACCACTGTTGTTGTTAGCCAGCAGATTTGTCTGCGCCAGCCTAAACTCAGCGGCAAAGCCGTTCTCAATCGTGTTGACCTCGTTAAGGAACCACAAACGAGTGAGCTTTTTCGCGCGGTTGCCGACATAACGCGCTTCGAACACCGTATCCCGCATGATTTCCCGTTGGACTCCGAAGGTCCACGACTGAACATAGCCAATGCGCAGATCTGGACTGAAAGCAACCGCCTGATCGTTAACACCGGGTGTGAACGGGAAGGTCGGTTCGGTAATCGTGGGAGTCGGGATGGCACCTGGCGTTCTGAATAGACTTCCGATCGGCAACGTACCATTAGCAGTACTGACTGCGACGCTGAACGCCTGACCGGGATTTGTTCCCAATCCCGTCGAACCAACGTTTGTGCCGTCCTGGTTATAAGCGATGGAGAAGCCTGCGCGGATTACGCTCTGGCCGCTATCGCCGAAGATGCGGTGGAGAAAACCGGTCTTGAAGTCGGGGCTGTAAGCGATACCAATGTTTGGAGCGAAGTTGTTCGTATCTGTGTTATAGGCGTCGGAGCCAGGCTCTAGTCTTCGCATCTGAGTTACGGGGTTAGTGCAAGCGCCTGGCTTGAAGAAGTTGAATGCTCCAGAGCATCCGAAGACGTTTTCAAAACTCAAGGGAACCGTGTATGCGTTGTTCTTTGCATAGTAGGGACCTTGGAGCTCGTATCGCAATCCGAAGTTCAATGTCACGTTCGGACGGATGCGCCATTGATCCTGAGCAAAGACGGCCCAAGAGTTCTGACCCGCTCGTTCGATCGAGTTTCCATTCAACGTGTAATTGAGTTCCTCATCGGCAACCGCGGTACCACCGATAGCTGTCATCCGACCCACGAGAGTTGCGTAAATACCTCTTGCGTTGCCTAGTTGCGTTGCATTTGCGTTGGGGAAGTTCGTCGAATTGAACATCGCGTTCACTGGATCCCCGCCCTGGCTCGTCTGGTCGATGCCGAACGTAATACCTCGAGCGATGCCCCCATTGGGAAACAGGCTGAACAAGCTCGTTCTGGTGTAGTTTCCACCGAAGGTCCAGGTGTGATTGCCCCTGCCCCAGTTCAGAGTGTCGCTGAAGGTTTGCACCGGGCCGTTGCGGCGCTGTGGAGCGTTTACGGCTGTAACGGTCGTAATGCCGCCTGCGCCGAGGCCGAGGTTATAGCCGCCCTGGTTCTCAAACTGGGCAAGACTAGTTTCCGGGAAGAAGACGACTGTTCCACCCACAAGAGCGAAACGCGCCTCATTGCTGATCGTGCTGCCGATTTTTGATATCAGCGCTGTGGAGTTCGAGAATCGATTCGATGCCTGGCTACCAAAATTCGGAAAGCCGGGGAACCGCGGATCAGCGCCGTTCAGGAAGTCGACTACTGACGCGAACTGTTGATAGTTCCAAACATTGGTCAGCTGGTGGTTGTTATTTATGTTCCAGCTCAGATTCACCGTCGGGAAGCGACGAGTCTGGCCGCCCTTATTAATGAAGCTGAACCGATTCAGGTTTGGATCGCTCGTTGGCGCTACGCCTCCTTCGCCAGTGGACGCTTGAATGGCATTCAGGAGAGGACCGATGGTCGGGTCGATCGTAGATGGACATGGTTGAACTCCAGCCACGCTCAGGTTGCAATCGGTTGCCGCCGCCAGGGCGAAAAGGTTTCTTACGATCGGAGTTGATGACCCGGTAGGAATGTAGGTGAAGTCACCGTTGAGGACTGGCGTAGCAAAGATGGTCCGTTGTCTTGCCGTCGCTTCAGGCAGCCGGTATTCCTCGTAGTTAACGAAGAAGAATGCCCTTTCTCTGTTTTTCAGAATTCCCGGGATCAATATTGGACCACCAAACCTGACTCCGGGTTGTGTCAGCAACACGCGAGCGCGTGGGGCTTTATGGTCTACCGGATCTTCCTTTAGGTCTCGATTGTTGAACCAATAGTTTGAGTTGAAGAATGAGTTGCGGTGATAGATGTAAGCGCTGCCATGATACTCGGAGGTGCCCTGACGAGTGGCAAACTTGATCTGGATTGCGCCGGCACCTGCGCTCTCAGCGCCTGGAGTGGCCGTCGACAGCGTTACCTCTTCAATCGCGTCGGTCTTCGGCTGGATGTAGGTAAAAAAGCCATCGCTGTTCTTCAGCAGTGGATCTTGTACTTGCACACCATCGAGCGTGATGTTGAGTGCGCCTTTCGGCAATCCATTAACCGAAGACTGTCGCGGCCTTCCAACCGTCGCGGTGCCTGGTAAAAACAGAACGATGTCGAGCGCATTTCTTGAGGCGTAGGGGAGGTCCGTAATCTTGCGGCCGGTGATCGTACTGGCCACGTTCGCGCTTTGTGTTTGCAGCAATTCACCAGAACCAACAACAGTAACTGTTTCAGTCGGAGCTCCGATTTCGAGCTGGACGTTCACGGTAGACGCCTTCGCAACGTCGACCTTAACGTCAGTTACCACCATGTGCTTAAATCCGGCCGCGGTAATTGTTACCGTGTACACACCCGTAGCAAGACTCGGCACATTAAAAGTGCCGTTATCCGAAGTGTTGACGGCGCTTTCCGCCATGGTGCCATTGTTCTTGATGACCACTGCAGCACCAGCCACAACCGCTCCGGTTTGATCTGTGACGGCTCCCGCGATTGAACCGGTGGTGCTAGTTTGAGCAAACACCGGTAGCACAAGTATGCCGACAAAGACCATGAACGCCGCGATCCTAGAAAAGAGCTTTGTCATTCTCGTTTTCCTCCGTCAGAAAGGTTGATTAAGTTCTTACTGCAACACGTCTGCAGCGAAGGCCGTAGAGTGTCGGTCGTGCGGGTGATGCGTTAATCTCGCAGAGAAATATGGAAGGAGCGATTGTGCCCTACCACGATCGCTCCTGTTTTCGTATTGACCACCGGAGCTCAACCTGAAGTGGACCATACGAAGATTGACCCTTTTGGGATAGTCGCTCGAAAGCTGTGCAATCCGAACTGAGATTTGCATAGACTGAAGGTTGCATGATCGAATGTCATCAGCAGTGTAGCTGCGAATTCGTCTTGCACACGTTCGGAGACGATTGTGCGTGTGACTACGCTGAAGTTGGTCTCAAGAAGGACGGGACCGGTTACAGAGTTCCAGGGGAATCGCCGAACGTGCAACGCAGTGGCCCAGGCAGTTCTGGTCTAAGTGTTTTTGCTAACTAAGCCGACGGTCGTTGGATGATTGGTTGCGTTTGTCTGTGAATCTCGACAACGTCATCGCCGCGCTGGCTTAACTGCGACTGGGCGATTTGAAAAACTGCAACGCGTGTTCCGGACTTGCAGCACAAAAGATTGTGGGTGATAGGAGTTTCCACTTAGTTCTGAGTGGTACCACTCATTACGCGTGGACGTTAGGGACTGGCGAACGATCGTTTCGAAAAGTTGGATCCGCAAAGACATCCGACGAATCTCACGTCGAGTCTCGGATGAGTCTCAATGTGGGTTGAACGGCGGTGCTTGTGAGTGGAAATACTTAGAAATAATCTTAGCCGCGCTTGTCCGATACGAGTCTTCGCCAGAGACAAACCGACTCCGAACTCTTTGTTTTTGGATAGTAGTCCAGATTTTTGGAAGGCGGGGTGGACTTTGGGACTCGTCCATCGGTTTATCAGTAGAGGCAAATGTGTGTCCAGCTCTTCATTCATCTCCCTTTATCATGCGAAAGGTTTCCGTGAATAGGCGAACTGTGTCGACTCGCTTGGCGAATATCAAAGTCAGGATGGCCACACGCTGTGTCTTATAAGCGCCAAGCATCTGATTCACCGTCTTATTCAAATCATCACACGGCGGATTGTAGCGGTACTCCTCCCCGGTAGGATCTTGAATCAACAAGTCATGCGAAAGGAGCTTATCTAATTGCACTTTCGCTGATCTCGGACTCAATTGGAGTTCGCGACCGACAGCATCGGCGGTCCAGCGTTTGTCTCTATTCTCACTGAGCAGACCGAGCACCTCCAACTCAAGCACCGAGTGTATGTGCTCGTCAATGAACGCTTTTACTTCATTTGATAACTCGCGTCCCAATAGTTTTACCGAATAATCCGAATGTGTGTGTAACGTTCCCTGGATCACGACGAAGGCGACACTACGCGGCAATCCATGGCGGTCAATGGCATGATCACTTCCGTTAGTAGATCAGTTTCCTATTCGTTGGATGGTGACGCTAACCTGGGGCAAGGCGCTGCTCGTTCGGTTGTACGAAACCCAATAACCAGCGTCCAGGTATCGCTTCATTAAGTACATGGAGCCGTCAGCGTTCACAGTGATATCTTCGCCCAGAATTTCGCGCGGCGTTGGAAACTTCTTTCCACTAAAGTCGATTGAGATTGCATATACCTTTTGCTGTGCGTCATAAAAGACCTGGGCCGATTCGTTGTCACCAAAAGCAAAGAGATCCTGCGATTTGTCTTCGATCTTTGGTTTCCCCAGTTTTTCCCGGACTTCGGACTCGCTCATTCCGATACGCACGCCACGATATTCTGAAAAAGCGGGACTGCTCACATTCGCCAGTTCAGGCTTCTGATTGAAACTAACGTTGGAGTTAGCAGGATCCTGAGTGTTGTTACGACTACTGGTACTAAGCGCGAGAGCAACATTCGGAATTAGCATTGTGACTGTTAGCATCAATAGCAAGTGCATAGTTCTGTTAACGTTCGTCCTCACTGGTCGTCGTCCCTTTTATTGAAACTGAAAGAGGGAGAGGAGAGATCGAAGCTAAAGCACTGTCAGAAACCTCACAACAGTGAAACCCCTCAAAACGGATGAGTGATAACACGTACGGATCGATAGGATATCGAGAGATTCAACGGTGGCGCGCGAGGACGTACCGGGCAATTTCGACCCGGTTTTCAAAGTTCTTTTTTGAGAGAATGTGGCTGATGTGATTCTCCACAGTGCGAACGCTGATGCCGAGCTCGGACGCAATTTCCTTATTACTCAAGCCCGAAGCAACCGCAGAAGCGATTCTTTGTTCTGCCTCTGTTAGTTCCTCGTCCCTGAATTCGAGGCCCTCGCGAGTGTTCGAGCCGATCAGCCGAGCAATTTCCGTGTGCGTGCGTTCGACACGCGTCAGAATATTAGCAATAACTGCAACGAGCTCGTCGGGTTCGAAAGGTTTTGTCAGGTATGCATCGACACCTGAGCGAATGCCGGCAATCCGGTCAGAACTTTCATCCTTGGCGGTGAGAAAGACGATTGGGATCAAATCAGTGCGGGGATTGCTTCGCAGTTGCCGCGCGAGAGCAAATCCATCCATTCTCGGCATGCGAATATCGCTGACAATGAGATCCGGCAGACGTTGCGCAACATGAACAAGCGCCTCCTCGCCGCTACGTGCGGTATCTACTTCATAACCTTCGCCCCGCAGGCAGGCTGCAACGGCGCGCAACAGATTTGGCTCATCATCAACGATGAGCAGACGCTTCGACAAATTGTTCTTCCTTAATCTCTTTACTCTCGCGATACCTTGGTAAGCGGATCTTCATCGTTGTTCCTCGATGACTACTCGTCTCCACGAGTATCCGGCCGCCAAACTCCTCGATGATCGTGCGAGCAAGATATAAACCCAAGCCTATGCCGGGGGCTTCCGATTCAGCCACCTCAGTGTTGGCCCCATTGTTGACCGGGTTTGAAGGTCGTCCCCGGTAGAATTTATCGAAGACGTGGGGAACGTCGGCCGCTTCGATGCCACATCCTGTATCAGCGATCCTAATTACAACGTCTTCACCTTCAAGTTCTGATGAAAGTGTGATGCGGCCACCATCGGGTGTGTACTTTATAGAATTCTCGATCAGGCTACACAGAACACGGCGGACTGCGTTCGCATCGACGGCTGCGAATAATTCAACGTTTGCCAGCTGAACTTCGAGGACGTGTGACCGTATGCTCGCCGCTTGATGTTCTATCGTGGCGCAGTTCCTGAGGACTTCCGCAACGTCCACTTTTTCGCGGCTCACAGTGAAAGCGCCAGCCTCGATCCTCGACAGATCTAGAAGATTCAGTACCAAATCAATTTGACGGTCGCATTCGGCGGCAATCGTCTCCAGGTATTCGCGACGTTCTTGCTGAGTTTCACGACCTCTCAGGAGAACGCGTGTCAGCGTTTTTATTGTGGTGAGGGGCGTTCGAAGCTCATGCGAGACGCCGCCGACGAATTCGGATTTTAGTCGATCAAGTTCGGCCAGACGCAACGTTCGAGTTTCGATGCTCTGCGCCATCTCATCAAACGCCGCGCCTAGTTCCTCCAACTCACCGCGATCCTTAAGGTGTGCACGCGCCTTAAGTTCTCCCCGACCGAACTCTTTTGCGGCCTGACTCAGTTTTAGAATTGGACGAGCAATATTCTGGGCAATCAGGATTGCTGCGGCGATAGCACAGAGAAGTGCAAGGAGACTGAAGACCAGGTAACGAGTGATTTGCCTTCGCGCTGGACTATACAACGTTGAAGTCGGAACACCTGTCGCAACAACGCAGTCTGTTGACCCTACGACAACTAATCCATAAATACGCTCAACGCCATCATAAGGGCTGGTCGTTTCAATGACCGCGTTTGATTGTGTCTTTAATGGCGCGAACAAAGGTGAGTCGCTTCTATCTGTTCCCAAATATGTATTCTCAGTTGCGCTGCGATATAGGACGCGACGCTCGGAATCGAATACTGCAATTACTGCATTGTCTGGAAGTTGAATGTTACGAAAGAGCTCGCCAATTGCAGCTCCATCTATTCGAGCCACAATCATTCCGCCGTTTGCGATGGGAACAGCTAGAGCCAACACGGGGTAACCCTCCCCACGACTCCAGTCTGTGACTACGCTCCAGGAATTCCGGCGGCGCACCTCATTCTGTAGCGTTCTAATGATCTCAACGCGTAGGCCCTTGGGATCGGGCGAATGCGTTAGCAGTGCTTCGCCCGCGTCGTCGAGAACTCTAACATCCAGCCAATGCGGACGCGTCTGAACCACGTATGACAGCCTTGCTTCGAAAGGAAAGGGACCACGAGGACGTTCTGCCACCATTGCGGCAAGGGTCGATAGCGGTTGACGTTGACCGTCGATCCATTTTTCAAAAGCTACAGCGGCCAACTGGGACTGTTCTTCAATCGAGTGGTTAAGTTCTTTTCGACTCTCCTGCCACAGAGCCCACAACATGACTAGTCCGACCAGAATCAACGGGATGGCGATTCCAATCGACAGAGCCAGTAGTCTTTTGCGGATGCCCATTCGAAGCAGAAGTATAACCTTGCGCTGAGTTTCTACCCACTCTAAACAGGTGAGGGTTAACACTCATCGTTATGAGTGGATTCTCCGGTGCGTCGCAGCTGTTTACCCCTCTAAACTCGTGCTCGATTTGCTTAGAGAGTTACCACCTGGCAAATCCATCACGTGCGGCGAGTGCGGGGACACTCGCCGCCGTCCATTTCTAACTTCACCCACAAAAAGATCAGAAATCTCTAGCGGCTGCATCGGACCGCCGTGTTCATGTTTGTCTGTAGACCATCTCGCCAAACGGCCGACGCGGTGGTTAGTTGAAGATTGTGGCTTAGCCGGCTCGCACTACATAATACAGACCAGCAAGTTTAGCGAGATTTGTCGATGGAAAATCTGGAAAAACATCTGCCGGATGTCGATTTCGTGGCTTGCGATTCGACTAACACTTAGAGGTACCATTAGAGATCAGCAACCCCAAAGAAGGAACTAAAAATATGAGCAGTGTACGAGTACTTGCAGGCACCCGGAAGGGCGCATTCATTCTTACGTCCGATGGAAAGCGTGAGAAGTGGGACGTTAGCGGGCCTCACTTCGCCGGCTGGGAGATCTATCACATGAAAGGTTCGGCTATTGATCCGAACCGTATCTACGCCTCGCAGACCAGCGGATGGTTTGGCCAGATCATTCAACGCTCTGACGACGGCGGCAAGACGTGGGTCCAACCTGGTACACCGACAGGCGCACCGGTCATGACGCCCGAAGGAATGCCCATGGGAGAGAGCAACAAGTTTGTGTACGACACTTCAGCTGAAACCGGCAAACCACTCACCACGCATCAGTTTTATGACGGCACGCCGAAGCCATGGGAGTTCAAACGAGTTTGGCATCTTGAACCTTCACTCAACGATCCAGACACGGTCTACGCCGGAATTGAAGATGCTGCCTTGTTTCGCTCGACGAACGGCGGTCAGACCTGGCACGAGCTTGCCGGTTTACGCGGACACGGCACCGGGTCTCAATGGCAGCCAGGCGCCGGAGGTATGTGCCTGCACTCGATTATTTTGGATCCCGACAATCGTGACAGGATCTACGTTGCCATCTCTGCTGCGGGCGCATTTCGCACGGACGACGGTGGCGCAACGTGGAAGCCCATCAATAAGGGATTGCACTCGCAGTACATTCCCGATCCCAACGCAGAGGTCGGCCACTGCGTTCATCACATCGCGAGCCATCCTTCCAAATCAAATGTCCTGTTCATGCAGAAACACTGGGACGTCATGCGCAGCAACGATGCGGGTGACTCGTGGGAAGAAGTAAGCGGGAATCTGCCGACTGATTTCGGGTTTGTGATCGACGTTCACGCGCACGAGCCGGAGACGATCTACGTAGTGCCGATTAAGAGCGACAGCGAACACTATCCACCGGATGGCAAGCTGCGCGTTTATCGAAGTCGAACGGGCGGGAACGAATGGGAAGCGCTAACCAAGGGCTTGCCTCAAGAGCACGTTTACGTCAACGTGTTGCGCGATGCGATGGCCGTCGACTCACTTGATTCATGTGGTGTTTACTTTGGCACTACCGGCGGTCAGATTTATGCGTCGTCTGATGCAGGAGATAACTGGGCTCCGATTGTTCGAGATCTTCCTCCAGTACTTTCAGTGGAGGTTCAGACACTGACATGATCGTTGTTGTCATGCCGGCACATTTGCGAACGCTTGCGGGAGTCACGGGAGATGTTGAACTTGAGGTTGATGGCCCAGTGACACGAAGTTCGATTCTTGATGCACTTGAGGCTAAGTATCCGATGCTGCGCGGCACTATTCGCGATCATGTCGCAGGAGAGCGACGGCCGATGCTGAGGTTCTTTGCGTGCGGTGAAGATGTGACTCACGAGCCGGCTGACGCGCCGCTCCCCGAGCCAATCGCGTCCGGAGTGGAGCCGTTTTTCATCATCGGCGCAATCGCCGGCGGTTAACCTGAATCGAATTCTTCTCTGTGTGATCTTTGTGTGATCTCTGTGTCTCTGCGGTGATAAGTATCGACCAAAACGGTTATTTACCGAGACACCGAACACGCGGAGATGGGCATCAAGCAATCACCGCAAGTAATCATTCGAGGAGAAATCATGGCAACAGGAGAAACAAACACCATCCGCCTTCACCGAGTGCTCACCGCGCCACCCGAGAGAGTCTATCGCGCGTTCCTTGACGCAGGTGCGATGTGCAAATGGCTGCCGCCAAATGGATTCACTGCGCAGGTTCATCAACTCGATGCCAGAGTCGGAGGCACCTACAAGATGTCGTTCACGAATTTCACCACTGGCAAGAGCCACTCGTTCGGTGGCGAGTATCTTGAGTTGGTGCCAAATCAAAAGATCGTCAACACGGACAGATTCGATGACCCCAAAATGCCGGGAGAGATGCGAAATACGATCACATTGAAGAAAGTGTCTGTTGGGACGGAGTTGGATGTCGTGCAAGAGGGCGTGCCGGCTGTGATTCCGGCTGAGGCCTGCTATCTCGGATGGCACCAATCGCTAACGCTGCTTGCGCAACTGGTAGAACCTGAGATTCCGGATCAGATGTAATCACGGGCTTGGTTCCTCAATAGTTAGGAAATATCGCGAGGGCTAGCGTCGGATAGAACAGGAGCGAAGCGACCGATTTCAAATTACATGGCGCACAAGCCATCACGTGTGAGGATGGCGAGGGCTGACATTAGTGCGATTACGCGGGCGCTTTACAGTCAGCGTCGTTGAATGTCGAAAAGCGATCAGAACCGTGATCCAAAGCGAGGTCGCGACGCACGTAGTCTAAGTGTACGGTCGACATCAGGACGGTAGCCGACTCGTCGACTAATCGCATGGTCAGTGGAAATGGATACGAGCTTTCTGGCAATAAAGCGGACAGAAGAAAATGAGAACATCCAAATGGCGCAATTGACTTAAGCTGCACGCGTTTGAGGAGACCCTTTGGTCCAAACACTTCGAGAACAGGCTTTCCGGCGACAGCGCGATCGTCAATGTTGATGATGCCGATAAATTCATCACAGAGAATCTGTTCACCGCGACGTTGGAGACGCGCACCTGCGGTCAGATAATCTGTCATCAACCCACCTCGTTGCTGGGGTTTTTGATAACTACGAGCGGACCGTAGCCCCGGGCGAAAATGCGTAAACGCGTGGGCTTCCCATTCCGGCACGCGCACCTCAACTTTCATGAACGTGTGAGCGGTGTCAGGAGCGACGGGCAAACACAATCCACCTGCAAAATCATTGGGTAAACTCAAGCGGGAGAAATTGAGCGTGCAACTTTGTTCATTACCCAAACGAATGGTGTTCCGCTCCCACTGGCTTGGATGAAGTTGCGCAACAATTTTCTGATCGCTACTCGCGAGCCATGGGACCGAGCCTGTCTGATCGACGACGAACGGAGCAAGCCACAAAGTATCTTCATAAGGCAGACCGGTGCTGAGATGGAAACGAGATTCGAGTGTGATGGGGCCGATACGTTTTCCCCGGAACAGAAGTGGCGAGTAGAGAACGTTGCGCGCTTTGAAGCGTCCCTCCGTATCGAACGGAACAGCGGACGGTGAAGGTTTCGAAGCCGGCTGCGTTACATGCAACGGGTGCTCGACGCTGAATCGCTGGTTGCCATGTTTCCTAATGAGCATGTAGGCAAAATTCTTGGTCGCTGAATCATTATTTGTGACGACGAGGATGCCGCCATCTCTAGCTTTTGACTGCACGTCAATCGGCGCGACCGTCTTCACACTGCTAGTGCGCTCGATCCTAACAGCGTTTGTTGCTGGAGGCTTCAGTCCGAACGCTGCATACGCATCCGAATTAAAATCCGGCCGATTGAGGTCGACGAGTAATGTGGAGTGTGGCATCAGGTCGTAAGCCCGGTCGATTAGGTTCGCACCTGCATGATCGCGCAGTAGTATGTGGCCGACGCTATGTACGTCGTACGGGTTAAAGAGCGCGACCGTGCATTGGTAATCCGAGAGCGCGGGAAACGGCATCGAGTAATGGAACGGCTTACGTATTTGCCATTGAAGCGGATCCGGATTGGCGTGGACGTTATCGAAAGATGTTGCTGTTTGCCATCTTATAAAAGCCGAGCTGAACAGATCGCTTGCGTGCATCGACTCGCGACCTTTGGGACGTAGACGGATCGTCAAGCCGCCCGAAAAGCTCTTTCTCGGGTGGATCAGATCGGCCAAAGGAATGACTGTCGTGTGCATCGCAGGCACCATCAGATTGCTTTTCTCGAATTCCAATTGAAGCGGCGAGCCATCTGCATCGTAGAGGAAGAGTCTGTATTCAGTAGTGTCGCGCCCATCTCGATAGCCGTCACGACCGATGAACGTATCGGAGGTCAGGACAAGTTCGGAATTCAGTCCTTGTTCTTCGTCCTGGACCACGAGCGGCACGCACAAATCCAGCCAACAAGAGGTGGCTGGTTGGGCTTGGTTTTGGAGGTCCGAAGCGTCGGCAGCGTCAGAACGCAGGAGTATCCGGGACAGTAGGGGCCAGGCAACAAGGCTTGCTGTCGAGCGATAAATCAGGGAGACAAATTTTCGCCGACCGAGGAAGTTCATTCGAACCTCCGAGGGAGAAGAGCACCCGGAATCGGGCCTTCTCGCCTTTGCATGTGGACTTCAGTTTAGAAGTTGACTTGAGGTGCGGCATTGTATGACAAGTGGGCCAAAAAGGGAACGGAACAAATGGATGGATGGTGCAGAAATTTGGAGATAGCCGGATTTCTGGAGTGCGGCGACTGTCGCCGCACTCCAGAAATCCCACAGCTCGAATAAATCTTCAGCCTACGGTTGAAGTGCCACGTAGCTTACGGAAGATAAAAACAAGCAGGATGGCACCTAACAGCGAGAACAAAAATCCGGCTGGTTGAAAACCACCGTTGGTGGATGATCCAAGCAAATAGCTGCCGACGAATCCGCCAACGATCGAACCAGCAATTCCGAGCAAGATGGTGGCGAGCAGGCCCATCGGATCCCTCCCGGGAAGAAGGAATCGAGCCAGAAGGCCAACAATGAGTCCGAAAACTATCCACGAAATAACCGACCAGAGCATTTCTTTTTACTCCTTTCCAGATAGTCAGGGTTAACTAAATTGGGCGGCCGACAGCGATGGTGGATAGGGCAGAATGACACCTAAGGCGTCGGTGGAATTCGCTTATCGTTTAGGGGAAGTCCTTTCTACTCCAACTGGGGTTTTATTTCAACTCAATTCCGTTAGGCATTCTTCGCCGTGGTTTGTTTTGTAGTGGTGGCCTAGGTGGCCGCCCTCATCATCTACCGCATCAACGCGGTCGCCGACCAAAGCAACGGCGCCTGGCCATGTAAGTCTCCGGTTCGGCGGGTGCGATCCAGGTAATACTTCAACTGAGTCGCGAGATCTGCTCCCACTTCCAGATGCGCTTTGTTTGTGCCGACGCAGACGTCAGTAACGTTCGCCTGCGCATCGACTCGCTTGACCAGTCCCAGCCAGGCCTTGCGCGCGGCTGGTCCATATGTCTTCGCCGGAAGCCAACCTTGCTTGACGCCGGTGACTATGGCGAATGTGAACATTCCAGTGCTCGAGGTCTCAGCCCACGACTCCGGACGATCGATGAGTTGACGCCACAATCCGTCTTCGCCTTGATACTTGAGCAACGCTGCCATCATGGTGCGATAGCCCTCGAGAATCCGCGCGCGACGAGGATGTTTCATTGGCAGTGAGCGTAACAACTCGGTCATGCCGGCTGCGACCCAACCGTTTCCTCGCCCCCAATAAAACGGCGAATCGGACGCGTGAAAGAAAAGCCCGTTTGGTTGTTGTAGCTTGTCGAGATAAGCGGCCATCGTTAACGCGGCGCGATCGAGATACTTCGGATCGTTTGTTGCGCGATACGTTTGCGCCTGGACGGCAGTGATCATGTACATGTCGTCGATCCAATATCGTGCCTCAGCGGTGATGCCGTCAGGTGTTGTCTTTTCCCATTGTTTGTCCGCGAGACCTTTGCCTAGTTTCAAATATTGTTGGCCCTTGGTTTGCCGATAGATTTCGAGCGGAATAATTCCAATCACTCGATAATCCACGTGAGCGTCTGGCGCGATCTCGTTCGCGCGCGCGCCCAGGAGAGGGTCAAATTTCTCAATCAGTCTCTGGCGTAAGCTTCGATCCCTCGTAAGTTGTGCCACCGTAAGTGAGCCATACCAGGCGCAGGCTTCGGGATAGATGACGAACTTTCTCTTACCTTCCTCTACCTCCAGTTTGCGCGCCACAAAATTCTCTGCAACTCGACGCCCAACTTCCTGTGGTGACGCACCCACGGGCCATTTGCGGAAATACGATTGTGCCTTGAGCGGAACGGAAGCTAAGACAAGTATTCCCAGAGTGAAGAACAGCGCAAAGAACCTCTTTGGTCTGTACAATGTAGTTCTCCTCTTCAAGTTGAATCGAAAATCTACTCTTTTACTCGTACTGGTCCAACGCTTACCTCGACGGCATCACCTTTAAGCCCCGGAGAACTCGCGGTCAGCTTAATCTTTCCCCGATTGCCACTCGCCTTGAGCAGCGCCAAACACATTCCCTGAAAGGCTTTGCGTTGGCGCGCCTGGTAAGGCTCGTGGCTATAGCTGTCGGCACTATCCAATGCTGCAACAACGCCTGCGCCTTCGACTTTGAAGCTGATCAGATCATCAGCGTCAGGAACGAGCGTGCCATCCTTATCAAGCACAGAGACGTTGACGAATACGACATCGTCCCAGGTGTTTGCAATAGTATTCCTCTTGACCGCCAGCGTGATCTTTGACGATTTACCTGCCGTGCGGAGTTCGTAAGTTGCTGCGATTCTGCCGCCGTTTACCCCAACGGCTTTGATAACGCCAGGTTTGAAAGCGACTCGCCAATTGCGCGGGCTATCGTCTTTCGGGCGCGGCTGATTGCCCAGCGATTTGCCATTCAAGAATAGCTCGACCTCATCACAATTGCTGTAGACCTCAACGTTTTCTTCGTGGGCTTCCAGGTTTTTTGGTGTCCAGTCCGAAAAGAGGATCTGCGGGCGCCGTTCGTCGATCGGGTTGTAGCCGGGATCTGTAGGCTGACGTGGTGTTCGGGCAACACGGCGCGTGATGTAGACCATCGGCTTGTTGCTCCACCAGCTTTGCCTTTGAAAAGCGATCGGTTTAGGCACGCCAGTTTTAAAGAGCAGGCCGGAGTTGTTTGCTATGCGCGGATATTGTCCACCTTCGCCGAGATAATCAACGCCACTCCAGATAAACTGCCCTGAATACTCCGGATGGTCGCGTACTGCCGCCCATTGTGTTAGCTCGTGCGTGTTCTCGGTTCCCAGAATTTTTCTGGTTGGCTTTTGTCGAAACGCTGCAAGGATTTCTTGTTCGCGGTAATTCTGGCCGACCACATCCAGCAGATCTGCCAGACCGTTCTCGTAATCGTGGCTTACGTTCGGGCGAAACAATCCCTGGGTCACTGGCCGCGTCGGATCGCTTCGATGAAACTCTTCAACGAGGCCGCGCAAAATGTTCTTCGCAAGCTCCGCGTTCGGCGTATCGCGAATTTCATTACCTGCGCTGTAAAGGATAACGCTCGGATGATTGCGGTCACGTAGAACTGTGTCGCGTAAGTCGGTCTTGGACCACTCATTGAAATACAAATGATAGTCGTACGGGTTCTTGGCGAGTGTCCATTGGTCAAACAGTTCATCCATTACGATGAAACCCATGCGGTCGGTCAAATCCAGGAACTCTGGCGCCGGCGGATTATGAGCGGTTCTAATTGCGTTAACACCTAGTTTCTTTAATTCGTTTAAGCGATGTTCCCAGACCGCAAGTGGCACAGCTGCACCAAACGCGCCACCGTCGTGGTGCAGACACGCGCCTTTGATCTTGAAGTTTTTGCCGTTCAGCCAGAAGCCGGTCGGTGGGTCGAAATGAAACTCACGAATGCCGAATGTAACGGTTTCAGCGTCAACCGCCCTGTCGCCGTCAATGCGAACTCTCGCAATCAACTGATACAAGACAGGACTATAAATATCCCAACGAACAGGATTTTTAACGGTAAGTTCTCGATTGAAAATAAACGACTTGCCAGGTTCTATCGTGTTGATAGAAGTGTCTGCTGTTTGGAAAATCTTTCCGAGCGGGTCAATTAGGACTATTTGAAGTGAAGCGCGTTGGGGAGTTTTTGATTGATTGGTTACTTCGCAGTCGACTCGCACCACTGCTTCTTTACTACTGATCCGCGGCGTCGTAACGAAGGTGCCCCACTGCGGAATGTGCACGGCGTTTTTGGTTACAAGCCGCACGTGCCGATAAATTCCGGCCCCGGTGTACCAACGCGACGCTGGTTGTTTAGAAGTGTCGGTGCGAACTGCGAGGACGTTGTCTTTGCCGAGGTTGAGATGCTTAGTGAGTTCGTAGCTAAAACCTACATAACCGTAGGGCCGGCTTCCGAGATGAACGCCATTAATCCAAACGTCCGAATTAGACATCACGCCGTCGAATTCGATGAACACCAGTTGATTCTGAGCTTCGCTCGAGAGTATGAAATGCTTTCGATACCAGCTCACGCCTGATGGCATGAAACCTCCACCAGGACCAGTCGGATTCTTTTGATCGACTGGGCCTTCGATGCTCCAGTCATGTGGCACATCAACCTTGCGCCAACCGCTGTCGTCGAAGTCTTGCTTTTCGGCGCCCATGATGTCGCCTCTCAAAAACCGCCAGTCCTGATCGAACGATGAGGTTACTCCTTGTGAAAACGCAGATGGAGCAGCCGCACCGAAGAGCAGCAGACATGTGAGCAGCAGAATCGTGAGACGACAAGTCACCACTAGACTGTTCTGAGTAATCTGTGTGTTATAGCAAGTCCGTAACTTCTTGTTTTTCTGAGAACTTTTTCGGTACGGCTTTGCCGCCCGATGTGCGGCGATGGCTCTGCCTCGCCGGAAACGCGCCGTTTCCATGTTGGGCTATGCCCTGGTTTGGGCTGTGCCCTTTTCAAATTCCCAATCGAGTCAATTCTCATAAGGTCAAAGACCGGACCAGGGCATAGCCCAAAATGAGCGACGCAGATTACGGCGAGGCAGAGCCATCGCCGCACATCGGACGGCAAAGCCGAAACGATGCTGTTCGTTTAGTTACGGCTCTGCTGAGCTGTGCCACTGTGGTGAAATTCATTTAGTAACCACTGAGAACAGGCGTCACTGATGATCAAAGCACCAATGAAGGTCGATAAGCTTTGACAACTATTTCAACAGTCTTCGAGCCGAGTATCGGATGAGTCGCTGTGAGTTTTACCAAACCCGGACTCTGTTTGGTCTTGATCCAAATCGCGCCCACACCACCGAACAGTGCGAATGGATTTTCACCTACAATTTCTGCCGGACCTTGGATTGCTAAAGCGATTGCCGCGTTCGCGAACGGACGCACCGCACCGTATTCATCGGTGACTTTTAAAACGACTCGCGTTGCGTCGATCCCATCCCCACTCAACTCGCGATCATCAGGCTCGACGAGCAGTTTCTTGTCCGCACCTCGGCCGGACATCATCTTGGTAATTACGAGCTTCCCTCCAATGTAGCCTTCAATCTTCAAGTCGCCCCAGCCGCGTCCTACGCCTTGTCGAATATTTGCGACGAACGGTGGATGCGCCAGATTGCCGAAGTTCTCCTTGTCAGGATCTACATCTGCAACAAGGCGATCGCCGATGTAGATCTTGAGGTGTTCGCAATTCGAGCTAATCATCGCGACACTGAAACTCTCATTGCGATCGCCGCGCGCCCAGTCGAACGCGGGTTCCAAAACGATTTCCTCTTTTGGATCGCACTGCGATTTGTAGAAACCGCCCGCCGGTTTTGCGATTCGGAAAATGTCTGACACGCCGTGATAGCAGACCCGATCTCCAGAGCAGAAATTTGAATGCGTGTTGTAGTCGAAGGCACACCATCCAATACCGCCAGCGTACTGTTTGTCCGATGCGAGTTGATTGTGAACACGCGCGTGACGCATCGCGTGCTCGGTGATGCGTTCGATGTTGTCGTTGCGCTTCGTCGGATACATGTGACCGATGAATTCGGTGTTCAGATATAAAGGATGTTTCGGTGGACGTAACGGAATTTGAAAATCGTTCATCGTGAACACGTCTTCAAGAAACTCGGAGTCATACCGATAACGAATTCCGCCAGTTGGTCGAGAATCATCGAGCGTGTGCGCGACCTTATTGGTCCGTGTATAGAAATCGTGATCGTCTCCTGATTCATTGACTCGTACACCCCAGATAATAATCGACGGATGGTTCCAGTCGCGGCGAACCATTCGCTCGACGTTGTCGACTGAAAGATCTTTCCAACCCGCATCGCCAATGTGTTGCCAGCCTGGTATCTCCTCCAGCACGAGCAAACCGTACTCGTCACACGCATCAAGAAAGTGAGGCGACTGCGGGTAGTGCGATGTGCGCACGATGTTGCACTTTAATTCTTTGCGCAGAATCCATGCATCGCGACGCTGCACGCGCGCAGGCATCGCCTGGCCGACAAATGGATAGGTCTGATGGCGATTGAGCCCGCGAAGCTTGAGGTGCTTGCCATTCAGAAAGAAACCGTCCGGAGTGAACTTCGCTTCGCGAAATCCAATTCGCGTTTCGTAATGGTCGATAACGCGATTGCCATCTGACAATTGCACTCGAACCTCATAAAGCTTCGGCTTATCAATATCCCAGAGTTCAATTGCACCCAGATTGTTAAGGCTGATCTCGTAATACGGCTGTCGATCCGGAGTAAAGTCGCGACTGCCCGTCGCGATCACTCGCGAACCATCGCGCAACTCTGCAGTGAGCTTGAG
Source organism: Pyrinomonadaceae bacterium (assembly GCA_035457565.1). Lineage (GTDB taxonomy): Bacteria > Acidobacteriota > Blastocatellia > Pyrinomonadales > Pyrinomonadaceae > PSRF01. Next base: position 43,334 of record DATIBJ010000217.1, read on the forward strand.
TGCATGGCCCGTAGGTTTGCTTTCATCGAGATAACACCGTACTTCGACTTTTCGATTTGCACTGAGGACATCGGCTGGGCGTGCGAAAACATTTTCAATGAAAACTTGGGCTACAGCACGAATCGCGACGTCACGGTAAATACCGCCGAAGGTTAGATAGTCGATTTCGCCGCCGAATGGTGGAATATCTTTCCGCTCCGTTGAATCAACTTCGACCGCCAGTACATTGTCGCCCTTCCAGTTCAGGTGCGATGTCAATTCAAATGAAAAAGGTGTGTAGCCGCCGCGATACTCACCAAGTCGCCGCCCGTTGAGCCAGACGGTCGAAGCTGTCATGACTCCGCCGAAGTCAATGAATACTCGCCGGTCTTTGAGCTCTAGAGGTAATTTTAAGTGACGCCTATAAACAGAAACGAACTCGTACTCCTTATCGTCGAATCCATGCCACGGCAGAAGTTTATTGGTGTGCGGAATGGTGACGCGCTTAAATCCTGAGTCGTTGAACGCTATTGCAGTGGCATTTGGTTGAGCCTGATCGCGAAAGAGCCAGTTGTGATTGAGGGGGTATACACGACGCAACGACGCCGCTCTGCTTTGAGCAGCAGCGGTTACGTCGAGTTTGGTTAACAGCGCGAGTCCAGCCAGTCCCGTTCCGGTATTCTTCAGGAATCGGCGGCGATCAATCGTGTCGTCAGTCATTCAGTCACCTGATCGGCATCACTATCTTCTGCCGTCTGTTGGTCCAGGCCAGTTGTCTGTCCGAAAAGGCGCAGCAGGGAGACCTGTCTCGTTGGTTAGATTTGGGTGCTTCGGATTGTTGTTGAATGCATAACGGACTGCCACCGGCTGGGCGACTGAGTCGGACCAAACTTCGATACGATCCTTTCCGACGATCTTTGCGCTTGCCCAATGCCACGCCTGGTCGTCGCCCGCGATTGCGAACTCATCCAGCTTGTCACCGTCTCGAATTCTTAAGCCTGCGCCGACTTCGTCGAACTTCACAATTATTTTTGACCCAGCAATCTTTGCCTCGCGAAACATCGGACCGGATTTAGTGAGCTTGAGTCCGTAGACATCAGCAAGCGCCCAGCGTGCCATGCGCTTGCCTACATCTAATTTGTTTTTCGGATGGATATCGCGCGCTTCACCGATATCGATTGTCACAATGAGACCGGTGTTAGGTGTGTTAAGTGCCGTGAGTCTTTGCGTTTCACGTAAATGACTCCAGGCTTCGTCGGCCGGTTCAGGTTTCGGATCACGATAGTTTGGGAGCTGCACGATGCCGAACGGGAAGTTGCCCTCACCCCAGCGCTCGCGCCAGGCTCTGATCATGGTTGGCAATAGGAGTCCGTATTGCTGCGCGCGGGCCTCATTCGACTCACCTTGATACCAAATCACACCGCGGATGTAGAAGGGAATTAACGGCGCAATCATTCCGTTGTAGATCGACGACGCGATCCGATATTCCCGCAGTGCATCCGGAACGGCAGGAGAAGGACTTGGACGTGCGCCTGCGGCTCGCGCCTGGTCTGCCTCAGCACGCCACTTCTTCAGCGCTTCGTCGTATTCAACGCGAACTCGTGGTCGCTCTTCATCCCAGATCTTAGTGCGTTCAACTGTGGGGCGGAGGTCGTTGGATGTCAGAAGGTATTCAGTCGGCGTCCACGCTTCTGCTTGCGATCCTCCGTACGACGAATTGATCAACCCGATCGGCACACGCAGTTCCTTCTGTAATTCGACGCCGAAGTAGTATCCAGCGGCAGAAAACTCTTTCACCGTTTGTGGCAAACACACCTGCCATGTCGCCAGGGGCGGCGATCTATGCTTGAAGGCTACTTGCCGGCTGACATTGAAAAGCCGAATCAACGGATGATCGGCAGCCGCGATTGCGGCCTCGCCATCAGCGGTTTCACTCAAAAGACGCTGCATGTTCGACTGCCCGGCGACGAGCCAGACCTCGCCAACGAGAATGTTCTTCAGCTCGATCGTGTTGTTTCCAGAAACAATCATCGATGCAGGTGTTGCATTTGCGATCATCGGATCCAACTTGACGATCCAATTACCATCCGGCGACGCGATTGTTTTCTTCGACTGGCCCGCAAAGCGAACCGTAATCGGCTCTCCCGGATCAGCTCTGCCCCAAATCGGAACCTTCTGTTTCTGCTGGACCACCATGCCATCGCTGATCACATCAGGCAGCGATACATTTGCCCGCACGCTCGTTGCGGTCGTCAACAAGACGGCGAGTAAGCACAGACGAGTGAATGGGAAGTATCGTTTGATCATGTCAACATTCTTCTCCGTGCCGCCGTCGTGAACTCTGTGTACCCAGGGAACAACTTCTTGTTGTCTTAACAAGATTCTCGCCCACGGCTTTGCCGCCCGATGTGAGGCGATGGCTTTGCCTCGCCGTTGGGTGCTGCTTCTGGTTCGGGCTACGCCCCTGGTTCGGGCTGTGCCCCTTCCACGCATACCAAGTCAATAGTGACTGACCGAAACCGCGAGGTCAGAGACCGAACCAGGGGCACAGCCCGGAATGAAAGAGGCGCGTTACGGCGAAGCGGAGCCGTCGCCTCACCTCGGGCGGCAAAGCCGTAACGCACGAAGCAATTCATTGGTTGCGGCTCTGCTGCTCTCTGTCTCTGTGTGAACTTCATCCAACTAATCCACCACAGACACAGAGCACACGAAGGTTGCACAGAGCACTTCCTAACGGATGCCAATCCTGTGCAGCCACTCCAACGCTGTCTGCGGCCACACGCGCGCGTCTTTCTCAGATCGCAAACCGAAGCCGTGACCGCCAGTGGGATAAAGCAGAAACTCGTTCTTAACTTTCGCTGCGTCGAGCGCCGCGTGATAGATCTTGCCGCTATTGACGTAAGTCTTGTCGTCCTCAGCACCGATTATTAAAGTTGGTGGAATCTTCGAGTGCAGTCTCAGGTCGGGTGCAATCTGTCCGTCCTTTTCCAGATAAGCCGGGTAGACCAGCACGACAAAGTCTGGCCGACAGCTTTGGCGATCGATCGAGTCAATCGGTGAGTAAGTTCGCTGATTGAATGACATGCTCGCTTTCGCTGCGAGGTTTCCGCCGGCCGAAAATCCCATTACGCCGAGTCGCTTCGGATCAATGTTCCACTGGGTCGCATGCGCGCGCGCAAGACTGATCGCGCGTTGAAGATCCTGCAGCGCACCTTCGCGATTGTTGGGAACCCGATACTTCAAGACAACTGCGCTAAACCCGACCGAATTCAACCACTCTGCTATCTCCGTTCCTTCTTTGTTATAACTCACGTAGCTGTAACCGCCGCCCGGGCAGACAATCATTGCAGGTGACGCGTCTTTCTTCGGCGCCGGAAACAAAGTCAACGTCGGACGACTGACATTGGTGATCCGCTGAACGGTGTCGTTACTTGAAGGTCTTTCGCCTTCGGGTTCGGCAGCGCCGCTCCCGGGCATTCTTCCTTCCGGCCACACATCGACAGTTACGTTTGCGGTCGCAGCATTGAATGCTTTCGAGAGGTAACGCTTGAGCGGGCTCGGCTTCATTTTTTGTATTCCGTAGACAACAAGCGCGGCGTTGAGTTCAGCTCCTGCGGGACTCGTATGGGTGTGATCGGGACCGAACAGTTCCTTTACCCGTTCCTGGCCGATCTCCTCGTATCTGTTCGCGATGATCGTGGTCAGGTCGATGAACTCCACATTCTGAGATTTCGCGATTTCGGCGGCCCACTCGCTGAACTTGCCAGAGCCGCGTTCGACGTGACCGTCCCTCCAGATGTTTCGCACGGTAAGCGAGAGAACGATCGGTGTGGCCCCTTTTGATTTCACATCGGCGATCATCTTGCGCAGGTACCAGCCGTATGTGTGAACCACTTCATGTTTTTTCGTCTGCAGATTATCGATTTCCTGCGTCTCTCCGCCCGTGCCGGGAAGGGAACCGCGCGCGCGCATTTCGTCGTTGATCTTCCCGCCATCATTGTGCCCAAACTGGATTAGAACAAAGTCGCCCTTTTTCATCTCGCTCAATACTTTGTCCCAGAGGCCTTCTGTTATGAACGTTCGGCTGCTCCGGCCACCGCGAGCTCGGTTTAGCACGTTGACTTGGTTCGCATCGAAATACTGAACGAATGGATCGCCCCAACCGAGGCCGCCGTTCGCATGGTTGTTGGCTGTTGAGTCGCCGACAACGAATATGGTCGGAAGGTTCGGATTGATTACTTGTTCTGCGGTCTGAGCCGTAGTTGGACCGGATAAGAAAGCCAACACTAGGGGGACGATGGCGATCGCGCGCATATAAAGATTGCGACAGGCTGAGCTGGGCGGAGTTATCATCGGTGATTTATTGGCCGGGCATTCTACATGAGTTGCTTGTCAATCAATCCACTGTCTAGTTTTAAGTCTTGTCAGTTGATGGAAATTCGTATAAATCTGGCTCGCGATGCAGAAGTCACTACTGAAACTTGCGCTGCCGTTCGTCGTTATGGTGCTTATAGCATCGGCGCTTCCAATCCCAATTGGAAACACGTCTTCGATTGCAGCGCCCGCTGACTCAAAGTACAACGTCCTTTTCTTAATCGCCGACGACCTTCGCCCCGCGCTCGGCTGCTACGGCAACTCAATTATCAAGACGCCAAATATTGATCGGCTCGCGGCGCGCGGTACGCAGTTCAATCGCGCTTACGCGCAATTTCCGTTGTGCAATCCGTCGCGCACGTCGATGCTCAACGGGCGATATCCGACGCAGACAGGTGTCATGGACAACAACACCTACTTCCGCGCCAAGCATCCAGAATTTATTACGCTTCCGCAGTACTTTAAGAAGAATTCTTACGCGACATTGCGAAGCGGAAAAATCTTTCATGGCGGAATAGACGATCAAGTTTCGTGGACCGAAGGCGGCGAGCCCGTTGATCCAAACATCGTCAACCGACCACCGAGCCCAGTTGCAACCGGTCAGGGCGCGCGCGAGGTCGGCGATGAAGAGGCTACGGCACGAGCAAACAGACCCGCGCGCGCCTCCGCGTCCGATCGTATTGTCGTTCTCGATGGCGACGGCGAATCGCACGGTGATTACCGCATCGCCACCCGTGCGATCGATTTTCTTAATCGCTTCAAAGAGCAGCCGTTCTTTCTCGCCGTGGGTTTCAACAAACCGCACAGCCCACCGACAGCGCCTAAGAAGTTCTTCGATCTGTACGACGTCGAGAAGATTCCGCTTCCTGTGGATTTCAATACATCTCCACAAGCGCCGCCGGGATTCCCAGACATCTCTATTCCACGCCGGAATGCCGATCTCTTTAGTGGCCGCCAGTCTTCACCAGCCCAGGCGCGCGAGATGATTCGCGCCTACTATGCATCGACGAGCTTCATGGACGCTCAAGTCGGTCGCGTTCTCGACGAACTCGATCGATTGAAGCTGCGAGAAAAAACCATCATCGTTTTCTGGGGCGACCATGGTTACCATCTCGGCGAAAAAGGGAAGTGGTCCAAGGCATATTCGCTCTGGGACGTTGGCACTCGCGTTCCATTAATCATTTCCGTACCAGGGCGAAAGCCGCAGGTCACTGAACGCGTTGTCGAATTACTTGATTTATATCGAACGCTTGCTGACTTAAGTGGATTACCGCAGCCGCAGGGTATCGAAGGACGCAGCCTCGCACCGCTGCTTCGCAATTCGAAAACGAACTGGAGTCATCCCGCATTTGCCGTTGTCCAATTCCAGGGTAAGTTCGGCAGATCGGTCAGCACCGAACGCTGGCACTACGTTGAATGGGACGAAGGTCGCGCTGGCTCCATGCTACTGGATTTACTCAAAGACCCTCGCGAGTTGAAAAACCTCGCGTCAGATCCCGGGCGTGCCCCAACAGTGCAAACCCTGAAAGATCTATTCAAACAGCTACCCCATTGAAGTCAGTACCACCTCGCGGTAGCGGGGTGGTACTGACTTCACTCCACGTGATTGAGTTCACTGCTTCACGACTTCAGGGGTCTCAACATTGTTGCTATTTGAGATCTTCACTGGCGCCCCGCTTTTTGTTTTGAGCTTCACATTACGCATGGTCCAGTTATGCGCGTAGTCGATATGGCCAGCGTCGACACCTTGTGCGGTGACGTTGGCGAACTTCACATTGATAATTGGTTTTTCGGGCAAGCCGCTCGCTGTAAAGACCCGCGCCGCATTTACGATTTCTACGTTCTCGATGGTGATGTTTCTAAATTCGCAGAAGCCGCGTTCTGGTGGCATCACTGGTGTGCTCAGAGCAATCCAGTACGGTGGTACGTTGGTTACGTCTTTGGGAATGGTTGCGTAGCTGTAGCTCGGATTCCAGTTCAGCGTGAAAGTGAAGGGCAGCGGCACATTCTCCATTTTGATGTCGCGGATCAAAATGTCTTCGACAAAACCGCCACGCGTTTTAGCCGACTTGAAGCGAATGCCTTCGCTAGTGCCGATGCCGCGGTTCTGATACGCCACGACTTTACGAATTCCGCCGGATGTCTCACTGCCGAAGGAAATAATCCCGCCGCCGCGTCTCGTAATATTATTGCGAATGACTACGTACTCGGTCGGGCGGTTGACGCGCAGGCCGTCGTAGTCGCGCCCCGCCTTCAAACAAATATCGTCGTCGTTGTTGTCGATGTCGCAATTCTGCACAAGAACATGAGTGGAGGAGTCAATGTCGACACCGTCCGTGCTTGGTCCTTTGTTGTCGGTGATCTTGATCCCATCAACCGTTACGTGATCAGAATAGACAACCTGCACGGTCCAAAACCCGGAGCGTTTGAGGCTAAGGTTTTCTATCGTCACGTCGGAAGATTTCCAGACGACCATTAGCCGCACACGGTCGGCGTCGTAATCCGACGCCCACCGCAGACCGCGTGGTTCATACTGTCGTCGCAGCGTCCAATACTTGTCCCACCATTTTTCGCCACGACCATCGATCGTGCCGCCGCCGGAAATCTTCACGTTGCGACCGTCGTTCACATTAATCAACGCGGCCGGCCACTTCATCTCAATTCCAGCGATGCGCGTCGGAATCGACGCATAATCTGAATCATCCTGACTGCCGAGCAAGGTAACTCCACTATCGATTCGCATGTGCACGTTGCTTTTGAGAAAGAGAGCTCCCGTTACGTAGTTGCCTGGCTTGAATGTAACCACTCCGCCGCCAGCCTTAGCACAATCATCGATCGCCGTCTGAATCTCTTTAGTCGAATTCGTTACGCCATCACCCGTGGCCGCGACAACAAACGTGCGCTTCGCTTTTGGGGTCCGCCGCGAGCCAGCTTCCTTTACCCACTTCGGCAAGTCTTTATAAGGCGCAGACGAGTGTTGCGCCACGGCCGGTGAGTTGAAAGCGGCACCGAAAACGACGCCCGCGAGTAATACCAAACTCTGAAACTTAGTCAGCATTGTTTCTTCGTATCCTGGATCTCAGTGCAATCTCGGTGTTGTTTGTCTTACAAAGGTGCGGCGCCGCAGAGTCCAACCAATGAATTGCTTCTTGCGTTACGGCTTCGCCGTCTGATATGCGGCGACGGCTCTGCCTCGCCGTAGCGTGCTTCTTCCTCTTCGGGCTATGCCCCCGGTTCGGGCTGTGCCCCCCAGACACACCACCAACTCGATCGAGTGGGTCAAAGACCGAACCACGGGCGCAGCCCGGAATAAGAGCGGCGCGTTACGGCGAGGCAGAGCCATCGCCGCACATCGAGCGGCAAAACCGTTTCCCCGAAAATGAGAACTCGCCAATTTGCTACCAAAGAACACAGAGGCCATTCAAAACTTTTTCTGATCTACTCGATCGAGGTGCATGTTAGGAACACCCCTACATTCGTGTGCGATGAAATCTGATACGTTTCTTAATACGAATGTCGGGACGTCTGCAGCTCGCTGTGCCGAGACGCGATGAAAGTCAACGGCGGTCACATCCTCCAACAAGAACGGCGGCCGTAACTCATCGCTGAGATAACTGATCTCCACGTTGTTTAGGGAAATGCCTTTAGTGTGACGAATAAAAAAGCCATACGCAGGGATTTCCCCAAACATGGATGGCTCTGGATAGTTTGTCTCTCGCTCGGGCGGTTGCGGATCTGTCGGATCCTTTTTCCCACCACCACGGTAGTAAATGCGAATGTTGCTGAGTTTGACGTCTCCGATGTGATGATCGGGAATACCCGAGATGATCGAGGCGTAGCGCGCATCGGCGTTGTAAACAACGACGTTATTGATATTCACACGTCGTAATTGCCCTACGGGTGTGCCGGCTGGTCCGCGCATGCGCCCTCCAAGACGCAAGAAGATCGGAGAGTTTGTCACATCGCGCATGGTGATGTTTGTAATCGTCACATCTTCCAGCAATCCTCCATCGACCGTCTCAAGAGCCAATCCGCGACAGTGATCGAAAACTATGTTTGAAATGGTGATGTTTTTGAAGCCGCCATTTGATTCAGTGCCGAATTTGATGCGGCCCGTTGGACCATCGCGATCAGGAGCTTCCTTAACGTTGCGTTTGAAAGTGCCGTCCAGTAGCGAACCGATGTCGTATCCACTGACCAGACAGTTTGTAATCGTTACGTTCTCAGTTGCACGCGCGAAGCCAAGCGCGTAGGAACTCTTCAAGACGATCGCATCGTCGTTTGGAGAGTTGACGCTACAGTTTGAGATCCGCACGTTACGACACCCGTCGATATCAAAACCATCGCGGTTGGTATCAACTTTCACGTTGTCAATTGTGAGATTGTCGACGCCAGTCGCCAGCAGCGCGAAGTGGCCACCATTCAAGATTGAGAAATCCCGTAGCAAAACGTTGCGACAGAGCTTCAGCGAAATGGCCTTGTTGCCTAGTCCTTCCATGACTCTTGGATCATCGTCTTCGCCCAAAGGTGATTGAGGACGAGCACCTGCAGCGCCGCCCAGTGTCACAGGCCGATCGCCCGGCTGATTAACCCGTCGGGCTCGCGGACTGCGGCGCGTGAGACCTTTGCCGTTAATCAAACCGGAACCGACGATACTGACGTTTTCCAGACCAATGCCCCAGATCAAACTGTTCTGCCAATGACTGTGTCCGAAATCCTGATACATGTCCCACTGATTCGGCTCCGGCCGGTCGTAGACAACTTTGCCGGGAACCGAATCGGCAGCAAGAATGGTCGCGCCAGGATTGAGTTGCAAGGTGATGTTGCTGCGGAGATGAATCGACACAGACAGATACGTGCCGGCCGGAAAATTCACTGTTCCGCCGCCGGCAGCTGCGGCAGCATCAATCGCTTTGTTGATAGCGCGAGTATCGAGAGTCTTGCCATCGCCTTGGGCGCCGAACGCTCGCACGTCGTAAACGAGTGTACGTGTGCTTACGCTTCGCTTCGACTGGGCGCGATGACTATCAACAGCAACCTGAACAATGGCGATCGCAAAAACCGATAGAATGATTCTTTTCATCATGTCGATTAACTGCCAAGCGGCTTAGCGTCAGTCGTCAGTGGACTCGGTGGTACCTTGAAGCTTTCAATCGGATCAGGATGCGTCGGATCAAATCTGGGAACGTCAGTCACCAAATACCTCGCGATCCGCAATTTGTTCGCTCTGATACCTTCGACGATACATTTCGCCAGTTCGTAGCTTCCATAGTTGTTGTGATGCGTCGCGTCCTCTTCTTTGAAGAGCTCTCTCGATCTGTCAGGGCCTAATGCTTCGTACAAAAGTTTGCTCGTTTGGTTCAAATCAATGAGCGGGACGTTCAACTCTCTGGCGACGAGCCGCACCGCGGCAGGGTAATCGCCATGGGAGTTCGTGATCTTGCCGTCCTTATCAAAGGTCCGACGCTGGACAGGAGTAATCAGCACGGGAATACCGCCGCGTTCCCGCGAGCCTATGACGAACTTTCTCAAGTCAAATGCATAAGTAGTGAACGCGCCGACGCTTTCACCTTTTTCCTTCTCGTCGTTGTGACCATACTGAATGAAGAGATAATCACCGGGCTTAATGACGCTTAAAACCTTGTCGAGGCGTTTTGCGCCAAGCGAACTCCGCAGCGATTCGCCTGACTCGGCGTGATTGGCAATCGCCACGCCTGGTTTGAAAAACCGCGGGAGCATCTGTCCCCAACTGTTGTAGGGTTCGCGTGGCTGATCGGCGACGGTGGAGTCGCCGAGTAAATAGATCGTTGGCAGAGCATCGGCGCGTGTAATTTCAATCGCGCACACTGCCGGCTGCGTATTGTTGAATTCCAGCGTGAGTTTTTCGTCCCAAGCCCAAAGTTCGGTCGTCTTCTCGCGGTCCTTCAGTTTGACTTCGCCAGTGTCCGCGATTCGCGGCGTCCGCACATTGACAGTGAAGGTGCGCTTTTCGAAATGACCACGTTTCGTTTCGACCTTCTCGAGCATTAATCGGCGCAACTCAGCTTTCACCGTAGTTATAGAATCAGCAGCGGAGTCACCCAGAGTCACTGTCACGTTGTAGTTTCCTTCTGGAAGAGTCACCGAAAAGTAGAATGGTTTGTCATTGGTGCAGAAGTCACCGCGCAGCGAGTCCTTGTTACTGCGATTAATGCACACCACTTGTGAACCCGGCTCGAATCCGTAACCCGTTTCGCGGGTGTAGATATTTTGGGGCATCACTTGTTTGTATCCGTTCGCTACTGGACCCGGACCGAAGTCGAATTTCCAAGTAGGCGCATTCGGTTTTTGCGCATGTGACGCCGACGGTGGGTACTTATTTGTGAGAGCGATTAGGAGTCCAGCACACGTGACCACTGAAAACACGAGGAAGCGATAATTTGTTTTCTTAACAGGATGCGGCTTTGCCGCCCGATGTGAGGCGATGGCTCTGCCTCGCCGTGGCGTCCGCTTCGATATTATGGGCTGTGCCCTTGGTTCGGTCTCTGACCTGAATTCAGTTGTGATGAACATCCTGGTTGGTTGCTGTCACGAAGGGCATAGCCCGAACCAAGGGCGTAGCCCAAAACTAAAACCGCGCTTACGGCGAGGCGGAGCCTCGCCTCACATCGGGCGGCAAAGCCGCTTCAAGAGAACTATCATCGTTGAGGCACAGCTATCATCGATGTTCACGGCTTTCGAGGTGGCGATGGCGATGGCCTCGGCCGCTTTGCAGCACCAGTACCTTCATCGATATCTGGAGTAGCGCTTTGGTTTCGCTGATACTGTACATCGGTGGTGTCGGTGTTGAGTCTCGGACCGGCGTAGATCACGGCCAGCTCGGCCAGCGACGTCGTCTTGTCTGCTCCAAAACCGGTAATCGAAATCAGCCGCAAGTATTTCGTCGAAATCGTTCTTGTGAATTCAATTCTTTGCGGTGCCAACGTCGGAAGCAATTCACCACGCCCCACATCAGTCCAGTTACTCCCATTCTCGCTCACACTGATAACGTATTCTCGGATAGCGCCTTCGTACTCTCGATGGTTTTGCCGTGGCATTACTACAAGACCCGACATGGCGACGGCTTGCGGAAACGTGATGGTGAGCTCGGGCTGTGCGCGCTGTTGTCCTCGCGGGTCTCCGGCAATTACAAATGTGTTCGGGTCACCATCGATTGCAGATCCCGCCGGAGCGCCGTCGAGTTCTGCGGTCGCACCAAGTCTTTTCATGATCTGCGTTTCGAACAATAACGCGCGAATCTCTTCAGCCGAAACTGAAACGGTAGGCTGAAAACAATCGTTAGACATGTAGTTCAGCAGTGAATAGCGCAATTGCCGCGCGACTGGATTCGTACTATTCGGTTTTGTTACGTCGATCGTAGAAACCAGCAAGCGCCCATTTCCGACCGCGCATTCGAAGATCACACCCAGCTTGTAATTGCGATTCCAGTCATCGATGCCCCAGACTATGGGTTTTATGTCCTGCGGCAGATGATCGAGATTTATTGCGCGCGTATTCGAAATCAATGAAGCCCAGTGCCAGTCGAAATGTGAACGAGTAGGAAAAAAGTCGAGGGAATGATCTTTCGTTTCTCCTGAGGCCCCATCGATGAATAAACCCAGCATACGACCCCACGCCGGGCCCATTTGTCGATTCCAAAAGACGGGCACTACGTCGAGCGGCGGACTGGTCCAATCAAGATCCGTATTGAGAGGCACGAACAAAACCCTGCTGCCTCCTGCGAGTTTCTTCTGAGCCTCATCCCAGGAACGCGTGACGACTATGTCGGGCGAGCGCGAAAGAGGACAAACGGCACTTCCTCGAAACTGCTCAGGAGGTGTTTCGGGATAGACCCAGAAACTCCACGAGTTTTCGAAGTAGGTCGTACCCTTCTTCGCATCAACGCTCGAACGGATCTTTCCGGTCCTGGAATCGAATAGATCAGCCGGGCCAACTGTTACCGTTAACGTATGCTCACCAGTTCCGGCTTTCGACAAATCAACTGAAATTTCGCCGAGCGGAATATTCTTGCCGATCGGATATGTCTGCATCGGCCATTGACCGCGTGCCAGGGGAGGCTCGTCATCGATGCGCCAGAAAACCTGCGCATCCTTCATCGGCTCAGCGCCAAAGTGGGCCAGCTCAACATTCGTCGTGAACTGCTCGGCAGTCGTGTAGATGCGCTTTTGCAATCGCGCCAGAGGCACAGTCGTATTGCAGAATTGCGTAAACTCCTCGGCGTTAACGTAAGGTTTAGGTTCCCAGAAAGCGTCCAACAAACCAATAAGAGCTGTTCCTTGTCCGAGGTAATCATGAAGATCGAGGAGTTGAAATCCACCAAGCCCCGGCGTTCGCAGATTTGCTTCGATCTCCTCCTTGTAACATTCCAACTGAAAGCGACCAGATGCGCGGGAGAACTCCTTATTTCTTTCAAGCAATCCGTGCGCGTCCATTGAATCGCGAAAAATCTCATAGTTTCCCGGCTTCAAGTAGCCTTTGAATTTCTTGATGATGTCGTAGTCGGGATACGCAGCCCATTGGCCCACTTCATGGGAGATTACAGGGACGTGGATATCGATTAGCGACTCAGCGAAGTCACCACCGAACCAACCGGATTCACGCCTCAGCATCATTTGATTGATGCGTTGAACGGCAAGATAGTCGGTGCCTTCAGCGATGTTTTGAATCTCTCGTTCGGTATGGCCCGTGCCGTTTGCATAAAGGCGACGCGGGTCTTGTTTTCTGTAATGTTCGACCCATTTTGCCAACGACTCTTTCCATCTGCCCTTCGGCTCGTTGCTGGCTGACAAGAGCATGAACGACGGGTGATTGCCGTAAGCCTTGATCATTCGATCAGTTTCTTCATACAGCATCTTCTCCATTGGAGTCCCGGGACTGATCTCATTCCACATGCCAGGTTCGGGTTGCAAATAGAATCCAATTTGATCGGCGGCTTCGAAAGCAGCTTCAGGCGGGCACCAGGAATGGAAACGCATGTGGTTGAGACCCCACTTCTTGCAGATCTCGAATAGCGCCAACCACGATTTCACATCCGTCGGCGGATAACCGGTTAACGGGAAATCCCCGCCGCTGTGCGTGCCGCGAAAGTTGATGGGTATGCCATTAAGAATGAAGTCTTTTCCCTCAGCATGAAAATCTCGCAGGCCAACGGTCAGATCTTTGTACTCTTCAAAATCAGCTCCTCTTAACCAAAGTCTTAGCGGCAATTTTTTTGGATGAAACTCGTCCCACTTTTCAGCCTCCATGCGAATCGGAACTTCTATTTCCGCAGTGCCTCCGTTTTCGTCCCACGACACAGGAACGACGGAAAAGTCTGGCCAAATCGCAGTCAATGTTGCCTGGCCGCTGCGGCCTGTGACGTTGCCAATGCGAACCTTGATTAGCATCGTATGCTCGTTGAGATTGGGAAACACTTGCGCATCATCGATCCACACGCGGCCGGTGTCTTCGATTTGCATCTTTCCGACGATGCCGTTCCAAGTCGCACCGAGCGAATCAGAAACACTGTGCGCGTCTGGTCGATAGGGCATGAGCATCCGATTGTCGACCCGAATTGTTAACCGATGTCGGCCTAAGGAGAGTGTGCCGAGGTCATAAACGTGCGGAGCGACAAGACTGTTGGCCGAGCCGATCTTTCGTTCGTCAATCCAAACCGTCGTCTCCCAATGAGGTCGTTCGAGGGTCAGGACCACTCGTCGGCCCTGCATCGATCGCGGAAGATCGAACTCGCGCTGATACCAGGCAACACCGATATAGTGACGCGGAGGCTGGGAGAGAAAAGGCACCTTTACTTTGCCGCGTTCGGTGTAGGCTTTGTAGTCCTCGCGCAGAAACCAGTTGCGATCGTAAAGCGACAACACCCAAGGCGTTTCGGTACTTATCTCGTTTCCGAAGCCTTGTGCCTGGAGGATTCCGGGTAGGCGAATGAACCCACGCAGCGATCGGTTAAACCATTGCTGTTGCACACCACCATCGCCCGGATCCATTTCAAAACGCCAAAGACCTTCGAGTGGAATTGGATAAGCGGCTTGTGATACCGACGCGGGAACGAGGAACAAAAAGAGGCAGAGCCAAGTGACGTAACGGATCATTTCTCGGTTACACGTACCGCGCAACAACGACGTAACAGAACTTTCCAGGCGAAACCCGACGTGCTCTCAGATCATATTATGATCTTGCAATTGCGAGAGCGGATAATATATAAGGCCGAATCTCACCGCAAGATGCTTAAGTTGATCCAGCCAATTTCGAAAAAGGATCAGGTCGTCGCCGCGATCAAAAACGCAATTCTGTCTGGTGAGATTGAACCGGGCGATCAGATTGTGGAAAGTCGGATCGCTCACGAGTTAGGTAGCGGCATACCTCTGGTACGCGAAGCTCTGGTTGTGCTCGAGCACCAGGGGTTTGTCCAAAAGACCCCTTACAAAGGGACAGCTGTTACCAAGCTGGAACCTAAACAGATTCAGCAAGTCTTTCAATTGCGAGTCGAGTTGGAAGCACTGGCAGTTGAGTGGGCAAAGAAGAATGTGACGCCTGCTGACATCCAACAATTGAAGGCTCTCATCAGCGGAATGGAACGCGCCGCGCAGAAGCTCGATTTGGATCAGTTCTATGACAACGACCTCGAATGGCATCGGAAGCTGTGGGCGCTATCTGGCAACACTTATCTCGCAGACGTGCTTGAGCGTCTTGTTGTGCCCCTGTTTGCTTTCTTTGTGATGAAGACCAAGAGGGAAAGGCGAGCATACGTCGAGAGCGCAACAATGCATGGCCGGATCGTTGATGCCCTGCGGGACGGCACTGCTGCTGAAGCGCGCAAGCTGATGAAGGAGTCCTTGCGTGGATGGAAAGACGATATGATGACACTGCTCTTCCATAAGCACCGAGAAACTCAATGACTGCACGCGCAACACCGGAAAACTTGTTCGAACACGTCCAATATCTTTGGTCTGATGACGAGGCCGACCAGCTGTCCGGCGTAGACCGTCTTGTCTATCGCTCCAACAAGTTGGGCGAAGATCTCACACTGACAAACACGGGTGGTGGCAACACGTCTTCCAAGCTGATAGAGACTGATCCACTCACCGGCGAGCACGTGGAAGTTTTGTGGTTAAAGGGCTCGGGTGGCGATCTGCGCACGGCAAAACGCGATGGCTTTGCCTCACTCTATCTCGACAAGGTGCGCGCCATGAAGGCGCGCTATCTAAGCAGTCCCGAACGAGGCCCAAAGACACCAAGCGAAGACGCAATGTATCCGATGTACAGCCATTGTGTCTTCAACCTGAATCCGCGTGCGTGTTCGATCGATACGCCGTTGCACACATTCGTTGTGTACAAGCATGTCGACCATTTGCACCCAAATGCAGTGATTGCAATCGCTGCGTCAATGAATCAGGAAAAACTAACCAAAGAGATCTACGGCGATGAAGTAATCTACATTCCCTGGCAGCGACCTGGATTCGACATCGGTCTAAAGATCGAACAGTTGATTAAGGAAAATCCACGAGCCATCGGAGTTTTGCTGGGTCACCACGGAATGAGCTCCTGGAATAACGACGACAAGACTTGTTACAAAACGGCACTTGAGATCATCGACCGCGCAGCGCGCTACATCGCGGCACATGAAAAGGGTGATCTGACGTTTGGCGGGCAAAAATACCAGCCTTTAGCCGACGCCAATCGCCGGCAGCTTCAGACGGAAATCATTACTTTTCTGCGTGGACAAATCTCATCCGATAAGCGGTTCGTCGGCACGATACAGGACGATGAGAAGATGCTGCGCTTTGTGAATAGCCTGGATGGACCTCGGCTTGCCGAACTCGGAACATCTTGTCCGGATCATTTCCTGCGAACGAAGATCAAGCCACTCTTTGTTGAATGGGATCCAGCGAGCGGTGATATCGAAAAGCTGAAAACCGCGATTCAGGAAGGTCTTGGTCAGTATCGCAAGGATTACGAGTCGTACTATCACAAGTGCAAGCGGCCCGACTCGCCAGCGATGCGGGATCCAAATCCAACAGTCGTACTGATCCCTGGTTTAGGAATGATTGCGTGGGGAAAGAATAAGAGTGAGTCGCGCGTGACTGCCGAGTTTTATAACTGTGCTGTCGAAGTGATGCGCGGTGCTGAGGCGATCGATCGTTACGAGGCGATGGACCAGCAAGAGGCGTTCGACATCGAGTACTGGCCGTTGGAAGAAGCGAAGCTGCGACGCATGCCACCGGAAAAGGAGCTCGATAGGCAGATCGTTGTAGTCATCGGTGCTGGAGCAGGTATCGGAAAAGCTACTGCGCACAGGCTGGTGAGGGAAGGCGCACACATAGTTTGCGTTGATCTCGATGAATCGGCTGCCAAAGAAACAGCGCAAGAGATCATCGAGAAGTATGGGCCAGGAATCGGAGTGGCGGGAACCGGTATCAGCAACTGCGGACCAGCGATCGGGCTTAGTTGCGATATCACTAGTCGTGAAAGCGTGGCCGGCATGTTCCAGAATGTGCTACTGGCCTACGGCGGCGTCGACGCGGTAGTCGTAACCGCCGGTATCTTTGTACCGCCAGACAAGACCGGTCATATCGACGACAAACTCTGGTCTCGTACTTTTGATATCAACGTCACGGGCGCTTACATCGTCGCCGACGAGGCAAACAAGATTTTCAAACAGCAGGGTTTGCGCGGGAATATCGTGCTTACCACCAGCGCAAACGCCGTCGTCGCGAAGAAGGGAAGTCTCGCATACGACACGAGTAAAGCCGCGGCCAATCATTTGGTCAGGGAGTTGGCCGTAGAGATGGCACCACTTGTTCGCGTCAATGCTATTGCTCCCGCTACTGTCGTCAAAGGCAGCACAATGTTTCCGCGCGATCGAGTCATTGCCTCACTCACGAAATACGAAATTCCTTTCGCGGAAAATGAATCCACAGACCAATTGCGTAAAAAGCTGGCGAGGTTCTACGCAAAGCGATCACTGACGCAGACGCCCATCGAACCCGATGATCAGGCTGAGGCAATTTTTCTTTTGCTGTCGTCGAGATTATCGAAGACGACCGGTCACGTGATTCCCGTCGATGGCGGATTGCAGGACGGCTTCTTGAGGTGAATGGTTATGGCCGCGCATTTTGAAATTGACGACTCGTTC
>DATIBJ010000218.1:0-12210 GCA_035457565.1 Pyrinomonadaceae bacterium
AGTCAGTAGGGTATTTTTGATTATTGATTTTAGATTTTTGATTTGACCATGAGTAATCAGCCAATGAACTAGACGAGCCAATCACCAATCAAAAATCTAAAATCAAAAATACCCTACTGACTGTTTCCCACGTGGGTTGAATGAAGTAACACTCTCCCCGAGGAGGCCACTATGGACATCGAACATTGGCGAAAGGAAATTGATGAAGTCGACGGTGAATTGCTTCGCTTGCTAAACGTACGCGCGCGACTCGCGATCAAGGTCGGTTCGCTCAAACGGTCGGCACGGCTGCCCCTGCGCGATATCGATCGCGAACAGTTCGTCCTCGATCGTCTGCAGGAAGCGAACAACGGCCCGCTGGATCAGGGAGCCGTAGTCAGGCTGTTTCGTCGTATTATGCGCGAGTCGCGACGAGTCGAAGCGCTTGCGTCGCGACAGTCGAATGACTCCAACCTGGCGAGCGCCAGTAACCCGACCAAACTGAGAGGTATTGCTTGACTACAGCAAAATCAAAACCGCGCGTCGCGTTTCAAGGCGAACACGGTGCGTTTAGCGAAGAGGCGGCAATGAAAGCTCTGGGACCTGACATTGAGTTGGTACCGCGACCCACATTCGAGGCACTCTTCACCAGTATCGATGAAGGATTGGCCGACTACATCGTCGCGCCCCTTGAGAATAGCATCATTGGACCAATCCTCCAGTCAGTTGAACTGATGCGCGACAGTTCCCTGAGCAAGACCGAAGAAGTGGTGATTCCGATCGCCCAACATCTGATTGCGTGTCCCGGAGTTTCGTTCTCCGAAATTGAGGTTGTTCAGTCGCACCCTGCGGCACTCGCACAATGCGGTCAATTCTTCGCAGCGCATCCATACCTCAGTAAAGTTGAGGCGGAAGATACCGCCGGCAGTGTCGCTCAAATCATGAAGCGAGGCGATCGTGGTGTAGCCGCAATAGCCGGCATCCGTGCCGCACAGATCTACGGCGCCTCCGTTGTAAAGGCCGACATTCAAGACGACCCGAAAACCTATACGCGTTTTGCAGTGCTTGCCGCGGCAGCGCGTCCTACAAGCTCTAAAGAAACAAAAAGGAAGACCAGCAATGCTAGTTAACATGTCATCAGGAGCCACGCGGCAAGAGATCAATCACGTCATCGAGCGAATCAAAGAGTGTGGCTTTCAAGCGCACGTTATCGAAGGAGCGGAACGGACCGTAATCGGAGCTGTAGGAAACAGTGGACGCCGATCAGAGATCGAGGCACTGCGCGCAGCGCCGGGAGTCGAGGATGTGATTCAGATCGCGACCCCCTTCAAGCTTGTCAGTCGACAGTTGCGACAAACGCGCACCATCGTGGAAGTCGACGGGGTAAGGATTGGCGCTGAAGACCTGGTAGTGATTGCTGGACCGTGTTCAGTCGAATCGAGAGAACAATTGTTAGAGACCGCGCATGCGGTGAAAGCTTCGGGCGCTCGGCTGCTACGTGGTGGAGCCTACAAGCCGCGCACATCACCGTACGACTTTCAGGGACTTGGCGTTGAGGCTCTGCGCTTTTTGAAAGAAGCAAGCGAATCTACGGGCTTACCGATTGTTACTGAAGTTATGAGTGAAGCTGATGTTGAAACAGTTGCCGAGTATGCCGACATGTTGCAGGTTGGAGCGCGAAACATGCAGAACTTCTCGCTGTTACGAAAGCTCGCAACTGTTTCTCGTCCGATTCTCTTGAAACGCGGACCATCTGCAACGGTGAAGGAGTGGCTGCTTGCGGCCGAGTATCTGCTGGCTGGTGGAAACGCGAACGTCGTTCTTTGTGAGCGAGGGATTAAAACCTTCGAGACTGCGACCAGGAATACTTTGGATCTTGCTGCGGTTGCCCTGGTCAAAGAATTGTCGCATCTGCCGGTCATTGCCGATCCGTCGCACGGCACCGGAATGCGCAGTTTGATTACACCTATGTCAAAGGCAGCAGTTGGTGCGGGCGCGGACGGGCTAATGATTGAGGTTCATCCATGTCCGGAGCGTGCGCTCTCCGATGGACCACAATCGCTGGATCTCAATGGATTTGCTGAACTGATGAAGGAACTGAGAAGGGATCCGCTAAGAGTTACAAGAGCCGCATAAAATCCGCCGAGCGGTTAGACGCATTTGAGAGAACGGTGAACGTCCAGCCGCTCGGCATTTGCCGAATCAAATTCGGTGTGAACGTTTACGGTTCTTCTCGTTCTGGACTACGACGTTTTCGTGGAAGTTCCTTTTCGCTTTTGATGATCGTGCCGTCGACGGCATTAACCCAAACATGTGTTAGCGTTGGATTGACCTCTTCTCCGCCGATCACCGTCACGTGATAAAACACCACTCCATCTGGAGCCAGTTCGCCGACGCGTTCCCAGCCCTTCGCACCAAGACTGGATTGTAAGACCTTCCCGGGAAACTGGCTGGTGGCGATTTGGATAGCCTGGTCCATCGGAATGCGCGCGAGGCGAACTAGTGTCGCATGCATCTCGTCTCTCGCTTTTAGTTCTTCCATTTGCCGAGCAAGTTTGGCCTCGTCTTCAATAGCAAAGGCATTTGCTTGCAACGCTTGTTTTAATTGCGCAAGTTTAGCCCTGTCTTCATTCGTTAACGCTTCACCCTTTTCCTTAAGCTCTTGCATTTGCCGAACAAGTCTTGCCTCATCTTCATGCGTAAACGGTTCCTTTCTCCGCTCGGCTTCCTTTTGTCCGGCACGGAGGCCGTCACGATACTCGGCGGACCTTCTTTCCATGACTCTTTCTTTCTCTTTTTCCTTTTCCTTCTGCTTGGATTCCTGTTCCTGTGTGATAGCAGAACCAAACGGATCGATATCAAACCGCATCGCCAACGCCATCGCAGTGACTGATGGAACGGCCAGCAACAAGACGACGCCGATTAACAACAGCTTTCTCGATCGTGGATACAATTTCGATTTGTTCATTAACGACATGACTCGAACCTCCAGGATGTCAGCATCAGCGATGCCTACGGTTGCGTTCACGGAGAGACGACTAAGAGTTGGCGCCGCGCTTGCGAGCGTTACGAGCGATCGGGCGTAGACATCTGCCTCGAGCACTCGATCAGCGACAAGTTCGTCACACAACAGTTCCCTGGTTTGCTTGATTCGCCTGCGCAGAAGGGTCGCTACGGGGTGAAAGGACAACAACACAAAGACGAGTTCGTAGCAGAGATTCAAAACGTAATCGCGGCGGGCGACATGAATAAACTCATGCGCGATCGCCGAGGTCAACAACTCGACGTCGCCTTCGCGCACAAGCTTGGCCGGAAGGATGATTAGCGGTTTACGAACGCCGACGGTGACGGGAACAGGTAGCGATTCAGAGCAAAGAATCTGAACGTTTTTTCCGCCGATCAAATGCTGACACTTTGCGAGGACAGCGTTGAGAACATCGCTAGCTCCTGTTCGATCCGCTGAATGCGTAATGCGACTAGTGGCACGCCAGGCCTTCGCAAGTCGAATCACGCCGAAGAGCAAGAATGCCGCGTAGACTGCAAGGATCGCTTCAGCCGCAAACGTGTTCAGAACAAACCCAGTGGACGATTGAGCGCTGGTCGTTGCTGGTGCTGTGAACGGGCGCTCGGAAATGTCGTGTGCAACCACCTCCGACCTCAAGACGTTGTCGGTCGCAATGGTTGGAGAGCTGTTATCAAACCAGAAACGTGACGTTGCCAGAGACGGAACCACAAATGATAAGAGCAACGCTGCTACCCAAATCCAGTGCCGGTATTTCACAGATGATTGTTTGAGCAACCATGCGCCAAGAGCAGCCGCGACCGTGATGAGTGGGATCTGCCAAACGGCGTTAAGTAAGAAAGTCAGAAGCAATTCACTACTTGTTTTCATCTAACTCCTCCTGAACTTCTGCGACCAGCTTTTGCAATCTAGCGAGCTTCTCAGGCGTGAGGTGTTTCGTTTCCATCAAACTCATCACCAAACTCTCAGCCGAACCACCAAACAATCGATCAACCACATCCATCACCTGCTTGCTGATTGCTTTTTCGCGGGTAATGGACGGTCGGTAAAAGTAAGCGCGGTCTTTGAGCGTTCTTTTCACTTTGCCTTTACGTTGCAGAATATTGAGCATCGTCTGCACTGTGGTATAGGCCAGTTCTCGCTTGAGTTTTTGTTGCACCACCTGCACGTTGGCCGGACCTGTTTCCCAGAGCACGTCCATGATTTCGAGCTCCAGCGGTGTCAAATGCTGACTTTTCTGTCGCGCCATCCACGTTGTCTCCTAAGTTTTTAGGAGTATAGAGAGACGGGTTCAGTGTGTCAACTAATTTTTTAGGAGATGGGGGGCATTGGTAATTGTTGATTGTCGATTGATAATTGGCTGTCAATGGAATTGACGAACCAAAACCGGGAAACTGACAAACCGCGGTCGACAATCTTCAACGTCGCAGTCCACAATCGGCAGCCGGCAATCGGCAATTGGCAGTTGGCAATGAAGAAGATTCTGATTCATGTCCTCATCTACGGCGCTTGTGGCGGAGCACTTATCGCTCTTCTAGAGCTCATCGAATTTCGCTTCCTAGTAGTTGAGCGGGCCGTTGAGATCTACGGCGCTTTGATCGCCATCCTTTTCGCAGGTCTCGGGATCTGGCTCGGCTTGCGCTTAACCCGAAAGCGCGAACTCATTGTGGTTCGAGAAGTCGCGGTTCCCGTTCCGGACGCTTTTACTCTCAATGAAGAGCGTCAACGCCAATTGGGAATCACCAAACGGGAGTTGGAGATTTTGGAGCTAATCGCCCAGGGTCTTAGTAATCGGGAAATTGCCGAGAAGCTCTTCGTAAGTGAGAATACTGTCAAAACCCACTCAAGTCGGCTCTTCGACAAACTGGATGTCAAGCGACGGACGCAGGCGGTTCAAGCCGGTAAGGAGATGGGGTTGATACCTTGATTGTCCGTGGTCAGTTGTCCGTAGTCCGTGGTCCGTAGTCCGTGACAAGGCCAGGCACAAGCAACATTAAACGAGGACAACGGACCACTGACTACTGACAACGGACAACTCACACTGACTACGGACCACGGACTACGGACAACTGACCACGGACTGTAGCACCAAAGTATGATTTCCACCCTTATCCTTCAAAATCACCCGAAAGTATGACGACACGCGCACAGCACCACATGTATTTTCCAAGCGTCCGGTAGCTAATCCATCTCACATAGGAGTCAGCAAATGAAAAAGATAGTGCTTACCTTCGGCGTGATCTCGGGGGTTATCGCGTCTGTCCTGATGTTGAGCACTTTGCTCTTCATTGATCGTATCGGTTTCGACAAAGGCCTCTTTGTTGGTTACACGGGAATCGTGTTGTCGTTCCTGGTCATTTTTCCGGGTATCCGTTCGTATCGCGAAAATATCGGTAACGGCACAATTTCGTTCGGCAGAGCTTTCGCGGTCGGGATCCTCATCACCCTCATCTCCTGCGCCTTTTATATAGCAACCTGGCAGCTGATCTATTACAAATTGATGCCTGATTTCGCCGACAAGTGCTTCGCGTACATGATGGAGCAGATCCGTAATTCAGGTAAGCCTCCGGCAGAAGTGGCAGCCGAAATCGAAAGTACGAAGCAGTTCATTGAGGCCTATCGGAATCCATTTGTGAATGCCGCGTACACCTTCATCGAACCCTTCCCGGTCGGGTTGCTTGTAACACTAATCTCTTCTCTTATCTTGCGAAAGAAACGCAAAGAGACCGGAAGCACGGAAGTGGTTACGACGAGCGTTTGAGTCGATGATTCGTCGGCATTTTTCTTCGACCTGTGACAACGTGAGCAGCGAAGGGGATGGCGTACCCGTCCCCTTTTTCATAAGTGAGCACTGCAGCCGCGATGTGTTTTGAGATTTTTTCGAGAGTCTCGGGCGTCTGCGCTTTGAGTAACGCAGCGGTTCTGACACCGGCATTCAGTTCCGACTCAAACAAAAAGTCTGGACTTGGAACCAACCACTCCGAGTAAACGGTTTCAAAGCTGAAAGTCGACGGATCAAATCCCGCCTTAGTCAGTACAGCCTGACAAACTTTTGGTTGGCTATAGGAGAAATAGTCGGGACCTTGCGGCACGCCAACATCTTGCTTCGCAAATTTATTGACAGCATCCTGAACGATCTTCGCGCCAGCATTTCGGTTAGGATCAGCCCATACCGTGAAGCCGATTCGACCGCCATGACACAAGACCCGGGCGCATTCATTTATCACCTTCTCCGGATCGGACATGTGAAGTAAGCCGAAATTGTTTAGTACTACATCGAACGTTTGGTCCGGAAAGTCCAAGGCATGTGCATCACCTTCGCGGAAGTCAATCTGCGGATTGCGCTCGCGCGCCAGGCGAATCATCTCCGACGAAAAGTCTACGCCTAATGGCTCGGCGCCGGCAGCTTCGGCGGCTGCCGCCACGTAGCCTGGTCCACATGCTAGATCTAAAACTCGCACGCCGTTTCGGATATTCACTGCTACCAGTAGGGCGGGAATAAAACTTCGCGTCAGACTACTCCACGCTGCCTCATACTTCTCGGCCACTTGTTGCCAACCTCTATGCTGAAACTCTGCAAACTCGCTCACGATCAATTCTCGACTCTCCATCGCCTCAGGTAAGACCTACGCTTCTCGCACCCATCCCTCCGGTGTGTGACGAAACTCCTCGCTCATCGCGAGCGAGAACTCTCCAGCATCAGGTTGCCAACGAAGTCGCTCAACTCGTATTTCCGGATGCTGAACAAACAGAACGTTGAATGAGTTCGCTTCGCCGCGCCCTCGAGTGGAGGCCGCCGTGCCGGCCGACACCACCAATGCTGAGTGACCTTTTATGTTGTAACGTTTCGCTGTATGGCCAGTGTGGCTAACATGCAGGTGCCCGGCGAGGAACAGATCTGCTCCACAGTTAGCGAGTACTTCCATCGCCATGCGCGACCGTCCGACCAAATCTCCTTCGTCATGCCCTTCCGGCAAATCAAATGGATGGTGGGTCACTATCGCCTTGGTGACCTCATCCGGTAACGGACATAGCTTTTCACGCACTGAATGAATCTGCGTCTGATTCACGCGGCCGCCCTTGAAGGTAAAGGACCGCGCAGTATTCACTCCCACAACTGCAATCTCTTCGTCGGCATAAAACGGCTGCAAGTCTTCGCTTATGTACCGCCGGTATTTAACCAACGGCTGGAAAAACCGGGTGAAGAGATTGTGCAGCGGCACGTCATGATTGCCAGGCACTACGATTTGAGGCTGCGGTAATGTATCGAGAAAAGCTCGTGCCTCTTTGAATTGATAAGTGCGGGCGCGCTGAGTGAGATCGCCTGAGATAGCAACAACATCCGGCTTCAACTGGTTGATGCTTCGGATCAGCGGCTCAACCAGGTTCAGGTGAACTCGACCGAAATGAATGTCTGAAAGATGAACTATGATCCGCATTTGGCTTCGCATTTAATACTCACGACGGCACTATCACCCGCAGTGATTGTGGCAGTATCCGGTAGTGCAGCGGCGGCGTAAGTATTCGCACCTCGCCATCCAGCGCGACACGCAGATGCCGGTGTCGCGTGTGAATCCAAATTTCTTTCGCCGAGGCCTCCAGAAAGTCGTTGTCATTTCTTAACCGTCTGAACAGCGCCCGCAGTCCAAGAACGAAAAGACCCCACCGGCTAATCCGCTTGGTCGTGTAGAGACTTAGTTGTTGACCGTCTAAGTGAGCTCTGGCACCGATGCTTAGGCCCTCCATTTCATAACGATTGTTGCCAACAAACACAAACGGCGTGCGACGCTCAACACTCATTCCCCCAAGCGTCAAGCGCACATCAACAAATGGATAACGTCGTAGAACTGACAACGCGGCCCACAAAAACGCCGCCCATTTCCCTGAGCCTAGTCGTTGCTGCTTGTCTCGTTCTTCAACGATGTGTGGATACAGGCCGAGACTCGAGTTGTTTACGAAGACGTGGCCATTCACTTCGCCGACATCTACAACCGCAGTGTTACCTCGCGCGATTGTCTCAATCGCCTCCGGGAGGTCCAGTGGCAAGCGCAAGTCCTTCGCGAAGTGATTCAGTGTGCCCGTCGGCAGCACACCAAGTATCTTCGGCGTCCCGACGATACAACCCGCCACTGTGTTGACGGTGCCATCGCCACCGGCGGCGACAACAACGCGCGAGTTATTGCTGACGGCTTCCTTTGACAAAGCTGCTAAGGCGGATCCGGTTTCGGCAATTGAGATTCTCCAACGCCGGTCGCCGTTCACACTTTGTTTCAACTGATCGATAAAAGCGATGCTCTCGATAGGGCCGGCACCTGCGTTAACGATGACTTGAATCGATCCGTCGATGTTCATGCACACACTTAGAGGAACGGACTACCGAAGTTCAGTTGTGTTGGGGAAACGAGATGAGTGATAGCCGGGACGCTACACTATACCATTCCCTGATGCAGGCTGAATGGTTAGAATGAGCTTGCATTTCTGTTGTCCAACTCAAAAACGACTGTTGATTCTCCTTGAAGGAACACGCCATGAACATTCGTGCCGTCGTCGTTCTCGTTTGTCTTCTAGTCTTTAGTGCGTTTTGGGGCAACGCTGTAGCCCAGCCAAATACGCAGGTTCTTAAGGGAATGCGTTGGCGAATGATTGGGCCTTTTCGCGGAGGCAGAACCGTCGGTGCGACAGGCGTGCCGGGTCAACCGAATGTCTTTTACATAGGAGTCAACAACGGCGGCGTTTGGAAAACGACCGACTACGGACACGTTTGGTTTCCGATCTTCGACGATCAACCCACCGGCTCGATTGGCGCTCTCGCCGTTGCTCCCTCCAACCCAAAAGTGGTCTATGTCGGCAGCGGTGAGGGATTGCAGCGCCCCGATCTATCCACCGGCGATGGAATCTTCAAGTCGATTGACGGCGGCGAGACGTGGCGACATCTTGGCTTGCGAGACGCTCAACAGATCGGGGCCATTGTCGTTGACCCTCGTAATGCCGACACGGTTTATGTGGCAGTGTTAGGCCATCCATATGGAGCGAATGCTGAACGTGGAGTGTTCCGTTCAACTGACGGCGGCCAAACCTGGCAACGTGTTCTTTATAAAGATGTCGATACCGGTGCAATCGCTTTGGCGATGCATCCGTCGGAGCCTTCAACGATCTACGCGGTACTGTGGGCCGCGCGCCAGGGACCCTGGGAAAATGGAGCATGGCAAGGACCAGGCAGCGGACTTTTTAAATCAACGGACGGTGGGACAACCTGGAAGCAACTCACCAACGGTCTTCCCACTGTTCAACAGGGCTTGGGTCGAATTGGCATCGCAATCGCTCCAAGCGATCGAAAGACTCTGTACGCCACCGTCGATGCGCCACGGCTCGGCGGGATCTATCGTTCAGATAACGGCGGCGAAAGTTGGCAAAGAACAACCGGCGAACGTCGGGTTTGGGCGCGTGGAAGTGACTTTGCAGAAATCGATGTCGACCCGCGTAATAAGGAGATTGTCTACACGTCAGCCATCGCTGCTTACAAATCCACTGACGGAGCAAAAACATTTACCGCTTTCAAAGGAGCACCGGGCGGTGACGATTACCACACGCTTTGGATCAATCCAGACCATCCAGACATCATGCTGTTCGCCACAGATCAGGGCGCGGTGGTTTCAGTGAATGGCGGTCAGACTTGGAGCTCCTGGTACAACCAACCAACGGCGCAGTTCTATCACGTCATTACAGACAATCAATTTCCCTACTGGGTTTACGGTGGACAACAGGAAAGTGGTTCTGCGGCTGTCGCTAGTCGTGGGGATAACGGAGCGATCACATTTCGCGATTGGCGGACGGTTGGGGTTGAAGAATACGGGTACGTCGCGCCTGATCCATTGAATCCACACCTGGTCTATGGCGGCAAAGCCACACGATTCGATAAGCGAACAGGACAGGTGCAAAACGTCGCGCCCGAAGTCTTGCGCAGTGGCAAGTACCGGTTTTTGCGAACTGCGCCGATCATGTTCTCGCCTGTTGACCCTCATGTTCTGTATCTGGCCGGCAATGTTTTATTCAAGACGACGGATGGTGGCGTTAGTTGGAGCGTAATCAGCCCGGACCTTTCGCGTGAGAAGCCAGAGGTACCGGAAAGCATCGGCGTCTTTCGCAGGCCAGAAATGACAACCCAGCCCCGGCGTGGTGTGATTTACGCACTCGCGCCGTCGCCGACAAATATCAATCTAATCTGGGCGGGAACGGACGATGGACTAATTCATGTGACGCGCGATGGCGGCATCAAGTGGAATAACGTTACTCCGCCGGCGATAAACTCATGGAGCAAGATCTCGCAGATTGATGCAGGTCATTTCGATCAAGGCACAGCTTACGTTGCAGTAAATCGAATTCGCCTCGACGATCAGAAGCCCCACATCTATCGGACACAAGACGGTGGCGCATCGTGGAAAGAAATTGTTGAGGGACTGCCGGATGGACCAGTCAATACCGTCCGAGAAGATCCTTTAAAGCGCGGTTTGCTCTATGCCGGTACCGAGCGCGCAGTTTACGTGTCGTTTGACGATGGCGAGCATTGGCACCCGTTGCGACTCAACATGCCCGCTACTTCGATCCGCGATTTGGTAATTCACAACAACGACATCGTGGTCGGAACGCACGGTCGATCGTTCTGGATCCTCGACGACATTACGCCGTTGCGGCAGATAACCAGCGGAATATTGAACGCGACGGCGCATCTGTTCGCACCGCAAACCGCTATTCGCGTTAAAAGGAATGTCAATACGGATACCCCACTTCCGCCCGAAGAGCCCGTCGGAATGAATCCGCCTGATGGAGCAATCATCAATTACTACCTTCGCTCATCAAGACCCGTGATGCTGGAAATCCTGGATCCGAAGGGGCAGCTTGTGCGTCGTTTTTCAAGCGAAGATAAGCCAGAAGAAATCATTGAGAAGGATTACGCGGTTCCGTCGTACTGGTATCGGCCACCACAAAAACTCTCAGCTGATCCCGGCGTTCAACGTTTCGTATGGGACTTGAAATATGCGCCGCCATCAGCGTTCAGTCATGGTTTCCCGATCTCGGCGATCTATAAGGACACTCCGCGCGATCCCTTAGGGCCTTCAGTTCTTCCCGGGACCTACACGGTCAAGTTTACGGTCGATGGTAAGTCGGTCACCCAAGCGTTGGTCGTTAAGATGGATCCGCGAGTGAAGACTGGCCTGCCGGCGCTGACGCAACAATTCACGCTCTCGCTGGAAGCGTATCGCGGGATGCAGGACACCTATGAGCTGGCAATGGAAGCGAAGAAGTTGCGGTCGCAGGTAAGTGAGGCCATTAATCGAGTGGGCCGTGGACCGCTTGCTGAATCACTTGCGGCACTCGACAAATCAATCATCGCGATCGCCGGTGAAGCGCGCGTCGATGGCGGAGGTGGTGGAATCGACGTGCGCGAGACGAACTTTACGCGGTTGAATGGCGGATTCGCTTCTCTTTTAGAAATGCTGCAGAGTGCTGATTTGCCGCCGACGGTGCCAACAGTGAATGCAGCTGTGGAGATGCGGCAAGTGCTGGCAAAATTGAAAGCGAATTGGAACCAGTTAAAAGTACAGGGTCTGACGAGTATCAATGCCAATCTCCGCTTAGCTAATCAGCCCCCTCTGGTTCCGTAGAAGAGTTTTGAGTACGTTGTATACAAATGTCGGATCTAATCGTTCTTTACGACGGCGTCTGCGGACTATGTAATCGCCTGAATCAGTTTCTTCTGAAACGCGATCAGCACGATCGCCTGCGCTTTGCCTCGCTGCAAAGCGATCTGGCGAAAAAGATCCTGGAGCGTCATGGCGCGGATCCAACTGATCTCGACACAGTCTACGTCGTTGAGGATTACGATTCGCCTTCAGAACGTTTGTTTAAGCGGTCGAATGGGATACTGCGAGCGCTTCAAGCACTTGGTGGTGTTTGGAAACTTTCAGCTGTCGGCAAAGTAGTCCCGCGACCGGTTCGAGATCTCTTCTACCGGTTCGTGGCGTCGAACCGCTACAAGGTGTTTGGTAAATTCGAAGTGTGCATGATGCCCGACCCGAAATATCGCGAGAAGTTTTTGGATATCTAGGGTCAACACTGCGACGAGGAGTCAGTACCACCTCGCGGTAGCGGGTGGGTCTAACATTGCCCATTGCCGATTTTTGATTGCCGATTGGATCTTGCGATTTCGG
>DATIBJ010000219.1:0-14484 GCA_035457565.1 Pyrinomonadaceae bacterium
GAACTTCCCATCACTGAGTTCCGGCTCCCGTCCGGCTACCATTCTCAAGGCGCGTGGAAGAGGACGGAGTTGTACAGCGACGGAAAGCACGCTCACCCACCACGCCATCCGAAGCATCAGCAGTGCTTCACCAGGATGCAAAAACACCTTTCGAATGCCTCTCAGGATCAACCGCGATGTTTTGGTTCCGATATGTCGTAGGTTCATTTGGAATAGTGATGAATTCTAACGCATACGCCACCGCCTCAGCACAGGTGGCGACGAAGGCGGTCGTGGAGTAATCGGAAACCGGTTTGCTAAATCGTAATTGACGGACTACTTTAGTGTCGCTCAGGCTGATTCATTTTTCACAAGGTTCAATCGTGACGACTGACAATAAACGACCGCGTAAACAGGTAACCGTCTTCTGTGACGGCTCGAGTCTCGGCAACGGCCAAATCGCCATGCGTGCCGCTGCGGTTGCTTTGCTCGGTTACAAGGGAATTTGGCGAGCGGTTGGCGAGTATCTAGGCACTGCCACAAATCAACAGGCGGAGATTGCCGCGGCGGCAGTAGGTTTGGAATCACTCCGCGAACCATGCCGGGTTCATCTGTTTACTGATTCGCGTTACGTTGTCGAAACGATGAGCGGTCGATTCCGCCGCAAAACAAACAAAGATTGGTGGGAACGCCTGGACAAAGCCTGTGCTGACCATCAAGTAACGTGGGAGTGGACTCAGGGTCACGCCGGGCATGTACTCCAGGAAGCGGCGGACAAAGCTGCGCGCCAGATCGCTGCCGCGGGTTCCGTGGACAAGTCGATTCTGGAAGACGCGGTCGAACGAATTGGAACGGCTGAAGTCGTACTCTAATTGCGAATCTCTTTGACTGCGAAGCCACCACTTCCCGAGTGGTTATGTTCGCTTTTGCAGACATTGATCCTTATAATCTCGACTTCTCCCGTTATATCAGAACCAGAACCACTCAGGTTACGCTAAACGTGTCTCTTGCTGCGCCAAGCCCCGCTTTTCCTCGCCCACCGCGGTACAAATATCAATCTATCCAAACGTACTTGGCGACGCTCGTCCTATGCCTGATCTCCGCCGGAGTGGTCGAGGCGCAGGATCCCTTACGTGGTTGGCAATGGCAGAACCCGCTGCCCCAGGGAAACTCCATCAATAGCATTCGCTTTACTGCTGATAAAAGACATGGTTGGGCCACCGGCGGGGACGGTGTCGTGCTGCGCACAACCAACGGGGGATTCGATTGGGAACCGCAGCAAACTCCGGCGAACAGCACGCTCTACGCTCTCTATATCAAAGACAAATCGCGAGTCGTCATCAGCGGAGCACGGGGCGTGATTCTTACTACGACTAACGGTGGACGCAAATGGGTCCAGCGAGTAACCGGCACACGCGACCATCTCTTCTCAGTTACGTTTGCTCCAGGCGATCCGTTGCGTGGTTGGGCCGTTGGAACATTCGGAGCCATCCTGGTAACGACTGACGGCGGCATTACCTGGAAGACTCAGAACAGTCGCACCACGGCGCATCTGTTCTCAATCGCTTTCGTGAATAGCAAAACGGGCGTTGCTGTTGGAGCCAGAGGAACACTACTTGTCACCACTAACGGCGGAGCTGATTGGAAACAGGCACTCGACACGGGTGCGATGCCCCTGACTGGTGTTCATTTCACTTCCGACAAAGAAGCTTTCGTAGTTGGTTACCGCGGAACGATTCTCAAAACCGAAGACGGCGGCACAACTTGGCGTAAGGTCTCATCGTTGGTTACCACCGATCTGTTCTCTGTTTTCTTTGCTGATCCACTGCATGGTTGGGCAGCAGGTGAAAGCGGTGTAGTACTGACCACCGGCGATGGTGGGAATATCTGGTTGCCGGTTAATGTGCGAACAAATCCTCGGCTCGCAACTGTCTATTTCGCCGACGAAAACCTCGGTTGGGCCGCAGGCGCGGATGGTCTAATCGTCCGAACTGACGACGGCGGACTCTCATGGCGACGTTTGACTGATGGCGGCAGAGAGGATTTAACCAACATCTTCTTCGTTGATAATTCCCACGGCTGGGCCGTCGGCGAACGCGGCAGAATTCTGTATACGAGTTCGGGAGGGAAGAATTGGACCGTGCGGCCGTCCGGAACAACTTCGTCTCTCAACGCCATAACGTTCCTGAATGAACACATCGGTTGGGTCGTTGGTGACAAGGGGACGATACTTCAATCAACCAATAGTGGCGTTACGTGGAACACGATAAAGAGTCCGGCGAAAGAAGATCTATTTGGCGTCAGTTTTGTCACACCTAAATTGGGTTGGGTCGTCGGCGCACGAGGAGCGATCTGGCAGACAGCTGATGAGGGTGCCACGTGGCAGTTCCAACACGCCAACACGATGAGCTGGTTGGAAGACGTCTACTTTCTTGATGAGAAGCATGGAATCGCAGTTGGGTCGCACGGCACAATTTTGAGAACGGAAGACGGCGGTGATAATTGGAAGAGAGTCGATCGCAATCTGAACGAGTGGCTCTACAGTGTCGCGTTTGCAGATGGGATGCGTGGTTACATCGTCGGCGCTCGTGGTTTGGTGTTGCGAACAGACGACGGCGGAGTCAATTGGAAAGATCTCGAAAGCAGCGTCAAAGGCAACCTGTTCGCTGTGGGTGTAGTTAGCCGGAACGATGTGCTCGCTGTTGGTGATCAGGGGAGAGTCATCCACAGCAAAGACGCCGGCCAGACCTGGGAAATACAACCGACAATCACGAGCTCGACGTTGTTCTCGGTTGCTTATCGAGGCGGCACGAATATCTGGGTAGCGGGAAGAGGCGGAGCGATTCTTAGAAGGATAGATCCGATCGCGACTGTGAGTTTGCCGGTGAATAAACTGCCACCACTGTTACGCGGCGGCACTAAGCCTCAACTGAGTAATAGTGAAGTCGATGACGGGGATATACCGAAGGCAGTGCCGCCGAAGAAACCCGGAAACAAGCTTACACCCTGACCGGATGTTCCTTGGCGTACGAATACGCCGTGTAGGCCGCGATGATGTGGCAAATCCAACCTAGTGTCCCGCCAGTACCAATCCAGAACCCCGGCGTAAAGATCAACCAGAGAATTCCTGCCAGAATCCGGCCGTTGTAAAGTTGTCCGACACCAGGAATCAGGAAACTCAAGACGCCTGCCAGAACCGGATCACGCATGTTTCGAAGTGCCTCCTAAAACTGAAAGGCCATACGACGAAAGATCCCGTTTTGTTCTGGAAGGCGCTAACTCGAAGTTAAAAAGACCTCATGGGTTCTTCACGTTCGCAGCTATCTCTAGAGGAAACGATACAAATGCTGCTCTGGAATGATCGGGCAACTTCGACGCTCGGCGCTCTAATTATTTCTCAACCCGTCGCACGTCGACTATTTCGCCGCGAAATGTTCGCAGCATTTGTTGCACAACCGGATTGCTTTCGGCTTGTTCGCGGAGGCGCTGCTTCTCCAGTCGTGCTTCGTCTTCTTTCGAAACCGGCACTGACTGAATGTCCGCTACGTCGCATATCGTTATTCGTACACCCATCTCCCTACCCGTTGCTTCAAGACAGGCGTCCCGCAGCAGTTTCATGTTCTCTGGCTTGCTCAGCGTGTCGCGGAAATGTCGCGCCTCGGGTTTGAATTCCACAAAGAGCTCGCCGTCATCCACGCTCGTCAAATGCGCCGCTTCGAGCACCGTCACCAAAAACATCTTGCGTCGCCTCTCGAGCACCGCTTTGACGCGCTCGATCGTTGGTGCATCGGCCGGCAGCGATGAAACCGAAACTGGTTCAGGCGCGATATTCTCAATTACTGCTGAAACGTAACTGGTTGTCTCAACCGACGGCTCCGCATGTTCTTCCAACGCAGGCGAAGCAGCAGTTGCAAAAGAACTACCAGCGACGCGTTGGCCGGAACTAGCCTTTGTCGTTTGCCTTCCCGAACTGGATGGAGAACTGCTGCCGGATGGAGTTTGACCAGATGAACTGCTCGCCCGGCCCATGTTACGTTCCAGCGCAGCAAGGCGATTCATCAACTCTTCGATCGTTTCAACGCCACGTAGCTGCATCAGCTTCACGATACCGACCTCCAATTGATATCGGGGTTGCGTCGCTGTGCGCAATTTCGTTTCGGTGTCAGCGAGCGAGTGAAAGAAACGCACGAGATCAGATTCTGAGAACAACGCGGCTTGACGTTTCAACTCTTTGGGTTCACAAACCGCCGACTCCAACAGTTCTTCGCTCGAAGAAACTTTTGTGACCAACAAGTCGCGCAAGTGTGCGAGTAAGTCGCGGCAGAAGTTTCGAAGGTCGTGACCGCGCATCACGATATCGTCGACCACAGCCAACACCTCAGCCGGTTTATTATCAGCAACTCCATCGATGATGCGCGTGAGAATGTCGGCCCCGGCAACTCCCAACGCCATCTCGACGTCTTCTTTCTTGATATTATTACCCGCAAAACTTATCACCTGGTCCAACGCCGACTGAGCGTCGCGCATTGAGCCCTCGCCTGTGCGCGCAATCTCTCGCAATGCATCGTCGGGAATCTTGATCTTCTCCGACTTCGCGATTACTTTTAGCCGTTCAAGAATCTTCGCGGTAGCGATCGTACGAAACTCAAACTGCTGGCTGCGCGATAGAATCGTGTCGGGGACTTTGTGCTTCGCGGTCGTTGCCATGATGAAGACAACCCGATCGGGTGGTTCTTCAATCGTCTTCAGCAGCGCATTGAATGAGTGAGATGAAAGCATGTGAACTTCATCGATGATGAAGATCTTGAATCGATCGCGCGCCGGAGCGAAACCAATCGATCCAATGATGGTTTCTCGGACGTTTTCGACCTGTGTATGGGAGGCAGCGTCGATCTCCTGCACGTCTATCGATCGACTCTCAGCGATTTCACTGCAAGATGGGCACGGGTTCGGATCGTCTGTCCGGCACGGCGTCGGCGTTGGCTGCGACGATCTATGGCAATTCAGCGCCTTGGCAAGCAGACGCGCGGTCGTCGTTTTACCTACACCTCGCGCACCCGAAAACACATAAGCGTGATGAAGCCGCTGGTTCTCAATCGCGTTCCGCAGCGTCCGTGTAATTGGTTCCTGGCCGGTTACTTCGTCGAATGTTTGCGGACGCCATTTGCGCGCGATTACTTGATAGGTCATCGATTTTTTAGACTAGTATTTCTTCTCCAGTTGAATAAGACTAATTGTTTCCGGCAGATGCAGTTTGAGTTCGTTCCATTTTAGGAGCTGTAAACTTCTTCAGCACCTTGAAAGCGAGGATTATACTTCCATCGGTGTCTTGGCGGACGATGCGAAACGTCGTCACGATGTCAGATCTGTCATGCGAGATTGATCTCAGCAGATACGTGTTCGAGACCTTAGCCGGCACGCGGCTCGTAAACGTGAAACCCGCAAGCTCGATACCTTGCCAGAGCTTTTGGTATTCAGCACGGACGGCCGCTTCCTTGGTGGGTGGCGTGTACTCCAACAGAGTGCGCGCTGCAAGATGATCAGACGTGACTTGATCCAGCGAAATGTCTCCGACGTTCAGAATCAGTCCGTAATCCGCACCCGCAAACCCCACCGATAGCTGCCCCTGTTCCAATGCGATGTCTGAGCCCTGCCCGTATTCATGCGTGGAACGAACGAACGAATAATAGGCACCGCCACCGTTCATCGTCATCAATTTCCGATCGTATTTTTCGCGAGGCAACAAACGGATTAGTCCGGTCTGAGGCTGAGTTAGAAAGGCAGCAAACTCTTCTCGGTCTGTGTCGGAAGTAGCGAGAGCGTACTTCTCCAGCACCGCGATTTCAGCACGCTTCGCTTCAATCTCCTTAATGATGTCTTCGCGAGATTGGGTTTGTGCGGCAACGTTCAGACAGGAAAGTATAAGCGTCAGGCTAAACGAGGTTGCGACGACTGTCTTTCTCATAGACCCTCCATGGCGTTCGAGCCACTACGGGGAGAATGATAATGAAAAACGTGGCCAGACCCCGGACTTTCCCGCAACACACGCTGCCGTTGCTACCGTTGCTCCGTTCCCGGCCTGGCGGGGTTCACAAGGCTAGCGTTGTGCGGAGCCCGGGATCTGATAAGACATGACGATTACCGATTGCCGATTGTGCGAGAAGCGAGACAGCCGGTCAAGCGGAGCCCAACGTCCAAAGACCGAAGAGATCAAAGATTAAGGCCAAAGACCAAAGACCGAAGACTACCGTACTTCAAATCTGTGTCTTTCGATGCGCAAACATCCTCAAGAGCGCATTGATGCCCAGATGCAATAACACGTAGGCGATGATTGCCACCACGATTGGTAGCATAAGAGTGTGACCAGCGTCAGTGCTCGGACTCGCAACGATACCCCTGAAGGGCACGTAAAACGGGTTGCTCACCGTTACGATGAATTGCACAAAGCCGGCGCTGCTACGCGCGGCAAGTAGTGCCAGCAAGAACCGCATTCCCAACAGCGCATAAATCACGTAGAAGATGTAATCAACTACCTGCGA
Organism: Pyrinomonadaceae bacterium; assembly: GCA_035457565.1. Taxonomy (GTDB): domain Bacteria; phylum Acidobacteriota; class Blastocatellia; order Pyrinomonadales; family Pyrinomonadaceae; genus PSRF01. Next base: position 6,519 of record DATIBJ010000219.1, read on the forward strand.
GATGCGAGCGAGACCCCGAGCACGTTGTACCTCGTGTTCCGTGTCGATGACCTCATCAACTGCCCTTGATTTGAATTGGCCGGCAACGTTATCGATGCGTTGCGATTCGTTGGGTACAGTCTTCTGTGCGGCACGTTCTGAAATTTCTGCCTGTACTTCGCCTTCTACCTGTGCCTTCACTGCTTCATGTTGCCCGGCCCGGCGTGCCTCTTCCAACGCGAGTTTGTCGTCGTTCATTATCAATTATCCTGCTACTGGAGAGTGGAATGGAGGGGGCTGGAGGAAATTGCCGATTGCCTTGATGATTGCAGATTGCCAGACAGGAATTGACGCTAGAAACGCTGAACTGGCGAATCGGTCAGACCGACCCGCAATCAATCGGCAAATCAACAATCAAAAATCTAAAATCAAAAATGTTCTTCTGGCGGAGAGGGTGGGATTCGAACCCACGGAACGGTTCCCCGTTCACAGCATTTCCAGTGCTGCCAGTTCAGCCACTCCTGCACCTCTCCACATTGCCGATTGCCGATTGCCGATTGAGTCGATTAGGAAACCTGGCGGCTTAAAGAGTGACAAACATCAGAAGTGTTCAGCAACGATCGGCCATGACTTCAATCGGCAATCGGCAATCGGCAATCGGCAATCGACAATCGGCAATGTTTCTGGCGGAGAGGGTGGGATTCGAACCCACGGTGGCCGTTAAGCCACTCCGGTTTTCGAGACCGGTTTTGCTCATCCGCCTAACTGCGATGAACTAAGATACGCTAATAAACTCCAACACGCGCAGTCGTCAAAGCATAGCGTATCCCGCCAAGTATCGTCACGTCGTCGCGCCATCGGCGCGCCAACTGACCGACCTCCCACCATTCAAGTTGTACAAAATTAGTCAGAAATGGCGTGTCACCTTCCGTTTGTTTGCTTTACCACTTACCGTTGACACTCAAAGTCAGGAAGATTGCAGGTGGGGGGAGGGCGATTTTGATCAACAAACGCAAGAGAAGTTACTGAACGGGAGTGTAGCGACCAAGTCGTTTAAGCTCCCGTTCTCTTGAAGAAAATCGTTACCGGGGATTTACGGCACAACCTTTACGAATCCATACATTCCGCTGGTGAAGTGCGGCACTACTCCACAGATGACCAGATATGTTCCTGGGTTCGCGAACTGGACCACTTCTACACGATCGAGAGTGTTCGGGAAAAGAGGTCTGGGGTCTGGTCCCCGGTAGATTCTCCGGTTCGGATCGTTAATCAGAGGCGGTAATTGCGGAGGACCCGGAAAACCCCCAATTTGGTTAGCGAGGCTGATATCGCTGGGTTGCGTCCCGTCGTCATAAACAACGACTTGATGCAATCCCGAAATGATGAAGTTGACGGTGCCGCCTGCTTTGATTTTTGCGATTTGCGGAATCAACTCGTGCGCGTTGGTGGCGGGTGCCGGAGGTTGAGTCATTCGATCGAAGGGTGGAGTTGTAATCCAGGCGCCAAAGCTTACGGTCGCGTTACTGAGCGGACCATCGAGCGCAGCTGAAGGCTTTGCACTATTTGCGTGATGGTTGTGAGTGTCTTCGGTAGCAACAGCATTGTTTCGTGCAAATAACCGGTAGCTCGTGAGGCCTCCAACAGCTAGAGCGATTACGGCCAGGATCAGAACTGGGCGTTTCATTTGGTTTCTCCTTCCTAATCAACGGATGCGTGTGGCGCATCCAGGAAAGTGCGGATAGTTGTTAGCATGTTCTGGGACTTTTCGTGAAGCGTACTTTAATGACGACGGCGAGGAAACGCAAGCAACACGGACCATCGACACTCACCCTAGATGGTTAAACTGAAGAAACGAATTGGATGAGTTTGGGCAGGATGAACGATTGAGTCATTGAATGGCGGAGAGGGTGGGATTCGAACCCACGGTGGCCGTTAAGCCACTCCGGTTTTCGAGACCGGTGCACTAATCCACTATGCGACCTCTCCGTGCTATTAAGATCTCAAATCTCAGATCTCAAATCTCAAATCTCATCTCAATTTTCAATCTTCAATGATCCACGCCTCTCGCGAAAGAACTCCTGCATCAACTCGCGACATTCCGTTTCCAGAACTCCTTGAACAACCTCAATGCGATGATTGAGAAAGTCAGTGTCGCAGATGCGAAACCTCGAGTCCACCGCTCCAGCACGCTCGTCTCGCGCACCGTAAATCAACCGTCCTACACGTGCCTGAATCAAAGCGCCGGCGCACATCGCGCACGGTTCAATGGTGGAATAAACGTCGACGCCAGTAAGACGGTAGTTTCCCACCGTCTTTGATGCGCTACGTAGCGCCACCATTTCCGCGTGGGCCGTGGGATCGCAATCAGTTCGCGTGCGATTTCCGGCAATCGCAAGTAAGTCGCCGCCATTCACGATGCACGTTCCGACTGGGACTTCACCGCGAGATCTTGCGTCTCGCGCGGCGTCGAGCGCTTGCCGCATCCAATGTTCAAATACTTCGATTTCGGCGGCATTACTCACGGAAATTCTTCGTCAAACAACCAGGCGGTCACTATATGGTGCCGTTTCAAACACTGTCAAGGAGTCCACTTTTGAGCCGATGAGACTGGAACTTCTACCAGTAGCAAAGGCAAACACGCAGAGATACCATGCAGTGTTGAAGACCATTTCCCGCCCGAGCCGCTGAGCACACGGGAACTGTCGCCCGACCATCGACACACTAAGCGAGTACTCTTTTTGCCGCGCGGGTTCACGTCTCGCGTGCTATTATGAATTTCTCGGGGATCCCGCGCCCCTTTCTCTCTGGCTGGCGCAGTCCCAAGTCGTCAGGCAATGACCACCGAAGCTAATCAAAGAGGAACCGGTTCACTCCCAACAGAAAGAACATCCGGCAGGATAAGACCGGCGCCGCCTCCAATGGACTCCGTTACAACGGAGGCCGCGACGTCATCGGCCGTCGGAGTGATGCGCCGCATGTCTGCGGCGGAATTCAACACCGCGATGATCCACTTCTATCGCGGCGAAGTGCAACGCTCAAACACCTGGCGAAACCGACTCGATACGACAACCAACTGGGCTGTTATTACTGCTGGTGCAATGCTTTCATTCGTGTTTAGTTCTCCCAGCAATCCGCATTTTGTAATTCCTATCAATACGATTCTCGTTACGATCTTTCTTTTGATGGAAGCGCGGCGGTATCGCTATTACGAAATCTGGTCCAGTCGTGTGAGGGTGTTGGAAACGGGATACTTCGCGCACCTGTTGTCTCCGGAGAACACACCGGCGGACGAAGCCTGGGCAGAACATCTGGCTGCAGACCTGACGACACCTCACTTCACGATCACCGAGTGGGAAGCCGTTGGCCGTCGTCTCAGACGCAACTACTTATGGATCTTCGCACTGCTTGCTCTGAGCTGGAACTTGAAGGTGTATCTACATCCGCTGCCAGCGCGAAACTTTGACGCGTTCATCGACAGAGCAGCAGTCGGAATCGTTCCCGGCTGGATTGTGTTTGTGATCGGCGTCATATTCAACGCGGCGATTGCGATTTTTGCGATCGGCACTGTCCGACTCCGCGAAGCGACTGGAGAGGTGCTGCCCAAGCACGAATTCTCCTTGCGACCACTTCGCCGCATGACCAGTTGGACGGCCGCCACTCGTCGTACCACCGTCCGCGCCAAGCGTGCTCGCCAGCGGGTTCGCAGCACCGGCACGACGTCTGAATTCAAAAAGATCGACATTTCCGAAACACCGGATAGAGACAAGCGCGTCGAAGTAGAAGTGTAGGCATTTGCCAATTGCCGGTTGCTGATTGCCGATTTGGAAAGTAGTTGCTCCTTCCGATAGACTCCCGCAAAGCTAATCGTCTTCAAAGTCGGCAATCGGCCATCGCCAATTGGCAATCTCCACATGCTCGAACTCAACGGTCAACCCCTAACTCTTAATCAAATATCCGCCGTCGCAAATCGCAGAGAACAAGTCTCGCTCTCTGCGTCTGCACGCGGGCGAGTGGAGGCAGCACGGCAAGTGGTGGAGCAGATCGTTGATGAGGGGCGGACGGTATACGGAGTTAACACCGGTTTTGGAAAGCTTTCCGATGTCAGCATCGCGAGAGGTGATTTACGTCAGTTGCAGTTGAACCTGGTGCGCAGTCACGCCTGCGGTTTGGGAAATCCCTTATCCGAACGAGAAGCGCGCGCGATGTTGTTGCTACGAGCGAACGTGCTCACGGCTGGATTCAGTGGTGCGCGACCTATTGTCATCGAGACGTTGATTGCGATGTTGGAGCGAGGCGTGACTCCAGTGATTCCTGAAAAAGGCTCTGTTGGTGCCAGCGGAGATCTAGCGCCGCTGGCTCATCTTGCGCTTGCAGTTATTGGTGAAGGCGAAGTGTTCTATCAGAACGAGCGTTTACCGAGCGCGATCGCACTCCAGCGCGCAGACATTTCTCCTCTGCAACTGGAAGCGAAGGAAGGCTTGGCGCTACTTAACGGCACACAGGCGATGGGCGCGGTTGGTGGACTCGCGCTGTTTCGAGCCGAGCGCATCGCGCGATTGGCTGATGTTGCAGGCGCAATGACGCTGGAGGCCTTACGAGGAACGCCGGTCGCTTTTGATGAACGGATTCAGTCTGTAAGGCCGCATCGCGGACAAAACGAAGTCGCCGAGCACTTGCGCGAGCTTCTGCGCGATAGTGAGATACGCGAATCGCATTTGAAGAATGATCCGCGTGTGCAAGACGCGTATAGTCTTCGTTGCATGCCGCAGGTCCACGGCGCTGTGCGCGACGCGCTGGCGCACGCTCGCGGCGTAGTTGAAATCGAAAGCGGAAGCGCCACAGACAATCCACTCGTATTCGCAGATAGCGGTGAAGTGCTCTCTGGTGGAAATTTTCATGGAGCGCCTCTCGCGCTGGTTTTTGATTATGCTGCGGTGGCAATGACTGATTTGATCAGTATCACGGAACGTCGCATTGATCGGTTGGTGAATCCTGACGCGAATGAGGACTTGCCACCATTTCTCACCGCACAGCCCGGCATCTCCTCCGGTTTTATGATGTTGCAAGTCACGGCGGCGGCGTTATTGAATGAGGCCAGGGTTCTGGCCCATCCGGCGAGCATCGATAACGTTCCGACTGACGGTGGCAAAGAAGATCACGTGTCGATGGGCGTGACGTCAGCCACGAAGCTACGTGCAATCGTGGATCTTGCGGAGTTCGGTACGGCGATCGAGTTAATTACGGCGGCACAGGCGCTCGAGTACCGCGCGCCGCTGATGCCTGGGCGCGGCGTAAAAGCAGCATACGATGTTGTTCGAAAACATGTGTCACCCGTCTTGATGGATCGCGCGATGTCAGCGGACATCGAAAGCATTGTGGCTGCAATCCAGCGAGACGAGTTTTGATTAATCCCCGACAACTGGACCAGGAGTCCCGTGTCCGTTTCAAAACGGAGGATCTTGTTATGGCAAACGCTCTTAACGGTCAGGCACCGGCAGCAGCGGTTGAATGGCTTCGCGAGAAGGCCAAGATCGCGGACGAGGCGAAAGCAGCAGGCGAGTCCTCGATGCGTTGTCCGCGCTGTAACGCCGCGCTCGCAGTAACAAAGTTTGAAGATGTGTCAGTAGATCGATGTGACAACTGTGGTGGCCTGTGGCTCGATGCGGGTGAGCTCGCACAGTTGATCCAGAAAGACTCTGCTGGATGGTTCAGACGCTTCGGATCGAAAACGGATTAGACTTCACTTATGTCTCACCGAATGATTCAAGCGCCGAGAGGTTCGCAGCTCAACTGTAAGGGATGGCAGCAGGAGGCAGCCTTGCGCTGTCTAATGAACAACCTCGATCCGGCGGTCGCAGAAAAACCGGATGAGTTAATCGTCTACGGCGGCGCCGGTAAGGCGGCACGAAACTGGAACGCGTTTGATGCCATTGTTCGCGAACTCCAGCGACTGGGTAACGATGAAACGTTGCTCGTGCAATCCGGCAAACCCGTCGGAGTTTTTCGCACGCACGAATATGCGCCGCGCGTTTTGATTGCCAATTCGAATCTTGTAGGCGCCTGGGCCAACTGGGACCATTTTCACGAACTTGAGCGTCGCGGCTTGATGATGTACGGGCAGATGACGGCCGGCAGTTGGATCTACATCGGCACGCAGGGAATTGTTCAGGGCACGTTCGAAACTTTCGCCGCACTGGCTGACAGACACTTCGCCGGCACTCTGAATGGAAAACTGGTTGTTTCCGGCGGCATGGGCGGAATGGGTGGCGCTCAACCGCTTGCTGCGACGCTGAATGGCGCTGTGTTCCTCGGCATCGAGGTCGATCCAGAACGGATTCAACGACGGGTCAATACGGGATATTGTGATCGCCTGGCTCAAACGTTAGACGAAGCGATCGATATTTGCGAAGACGCGCGCGAGCAGAACCGTGCTGTTTCTGTTGGGCTGGTAGGCAACTGCGCTGAAGTTTTGCCGGAGATCGTGCGTCGCGGACTACACGTCGATGTCGTAACTGATCAAACGAGTGCGCATGATCCGCTTAATGGCTACGTCCCAGATGGATTGAGCCTTGAGGAAGCGGAGGAGTTGCGTGTGAAGGATGCTAAGTCGTACGTCGAGCGATCCATGAAAGCGATGGCTACGCACGTTGAGGCGATGTTGAGTTTGAAACGTGCAGGAGCAGTTGTTTTTGACTACGGCAACAACATTCGCAAGCAGGCCTTCGATGCTGGGTGTGAAGATGCTTTTGAGATACCCGGATTTGTCCCTGAATATATTCGGCCGCTGTTCTGTGAAGGCAAGGGACCTTTTCGGTGGGTAGCACTGTCGGGCGATCCAAATGATATTCGCAAGACCGACGATCTGGCATTAGAGCTGTTCCCGGATGATCGCACACTGAATCGTTGGTTACGATTGGCTCGCGATCGCGTTCAGTTTCAGGGTTTACCGGCGCGCATTTGCTGGCTTGGTTATGGTGAGCGAGCGGAGATGGGTGAAGCGATCAATGATCTGGTTAAGCGCGGCGACCTCACCGCGCCGATTGCGATTGGCCGTGATCATCTCGACACCGGTTCTGTTGCATCGCCGTTCAGAGAAACAGAGGCGATGAAAGACGGATCAGATGCCGTTGGTGATTGGCCGGTGTTGAATGCGCTGCTCAACACTGCGAGCGGCGCAAGTTGGGTTTCGTTTCATCACGGCGGCGGTGTCGGGATCGGCTATTCATTACACGCGGGTCAGGTGACGGTTGCTGACGGCACTGACGATGCAGCGAAGCGACTCAATCGCGTGCTGACGAACGATCCAGGTCTCGGCGTTGCGAGACATGTGGATGCCGGGTATGAAGAGGCGGAAAAAACCGCGCGCGAAAAACAGATCAAGATACCGATGCTCGAAGATTAGTAGATACGGCTTTGCCGCCTGCTGTGAGGCGACGGCTCTGGGTGCATTGACTGAACTACAGAAAACAGGAAGTTGTTCACTTGCGGCCCAAAAAACGCCGAGGTAACGCAGAGAATTGAGAAAGTACAATAACATCAGATCCGTTATTCTCTCGCTTGCTTTCTCCGTGGTTCTAGTCGCCGCACTCTCAACTCAAATGCATGCAAAAGCGCGCGTTGAGACCGTCCAGTTTCACAGCCAACTGATCAACTCCACTTTGCCGTACAGTGTCGTCCTTCCTTCTGACTACGATGGCTCCCGCACCTCACGATATCCGGTGCTGTATCTTCTTCACGGCCTAACCGGTCACTACAGCGATTGGTTGTCGCGCACGAACCTCGCAGACTATGCTTCGCAATACCGTCTTATCGTCGTCACACCTGAAGGTAATGACAGCTGGTACATCGATAGCGCAACTGCTCCCACAGAAAAATACGAAAGCTACATTTTGAAGGAGCTCATTCCTGACGTGCAGAAGCGTTACCGGACCATTGAGGCACGTTACGCTCGCGCCATCGCCGGCCTCTCAATGGGAGGCTACGGCGC
>DATIBJ010000220.1:0-56633 GCA_035457565.1 Pyrinomonadaceae bacterium
ACGTTGAAATCGGTCGCTTCGCTCCCGTTCTGAGTTGACGCTCAAACAATTCTTCAAGGTCTAGTTTCTTCTCAGTAAATAGATAAAGAGTGGCGCACCAATCAGCGCCGTGATTGCACCGACCGGCAACTCGCGTGGCGCGATCAGCGTGCGAGCAAAAGAGTCGGCTACTATGACGAACAGAGCACCACCGAGCGCCGCCGCGGGAATGCTCAGACGATTGTCACTGCCGAGTGAAAGCCGCACGAGATGTGGAACGACAAGCCCGACATAACCGACAGAGCCGCTCGCAGCAACAGAACTGCCAACCAACAGACTGGCAATCAAGAAGACGGTGATTCGCACTCGTCCGACTTCGACTCCCAGATCGAACGCGTCTCTTTCTCCGAGCATCAGCAGATTTAGCGAACGAGCATTCGCACTCAGTAGAACTGTCCCGGCGACCGCGATAACGATTGCTATCGGTAAGAGCGCTTCACTTGTGCTGGATAGATCGCCCAGTAACCAAAAGGTAAACGATCGAATGCGGGTGACGTCCATCATCGTAGTAACGAAGACAATCACCGACGAAAGAAATGTCGTCACAATCACTCCCGCCAGGATCAATCGCTCCGGCGTCGCACCCGCTCGCCCCCGTGCTAGTCGATAAACTGCGAGAGTTGCGACCAGCGCACCGGCGAATGCGAGTAACGGTCGACTAAATTCGTTCGCGCCAAAGAAAACCATAGCGGTCATCGTGCCAACCGCGGCGCCGTTTGAAATTCCAAGTAGATAAGGTTCGGCAAGTGGATTGCGCAGCAGCGCCTGGTAACTCGCGCCTGCTGTTGCCAATGATCCACCGACAGCCGCAGCTAGCAGGATTCTCGGAAGTCTGATTTGAAAGAGGATCGCAAATTGGTCAGACGTGAGACCGCAGTTTGACTTACCAAAAGAAACGAGCGCACAAAGCGTTGCACTAGCAGGAAGGCTCTCGCTACCAATGAGACTGCTGGCAACAACAACGACGACCAGCAGAAGCATCAGCGCACCACACGACACAACCGTGCGTTTGAGAGTTGCTCGATAAGGCATTGCGCCTGCCAGTCTCGGCCTCTGTGTGGTTTTTGAGATCGTTTCTGTCATTCTTTGAACGCCTCGGGGTGAAGCGCTCTTGCCATTTCCTCTAAACCATCGACCGCCCGTGGCCCAGGTCGAACGAGATGATCGTCGTTGATTTTGTAAACGCGACCATTCAATACCGCTGGCGATCGATTCAAAGGTTCAGCAACAGCTGTGTTGCTATCGCCCATCGACCCACCTGTCGGAAGAATGATTGCATCCGGTTTTGATGCCAGAGCCGCTTCCGCGCTGTACTTGGGCCACGCGCCGGGAACGTCTGCTGTGACCGACACGCCCCCCGCTCGATTGATTAAGTCGTTTACGAAGGAGTCTCTGCCCGCTGTGTAAAGCGGTTCGGCGGAGAGCTGATAAAAAACTCGAACACGGCCTGCGCCTTTTGTCTTCTCTTCAACCATCCCTGTCCGTTGCTTCAGTGTATTAACGAGCTGCTTTGCTTCTTCAGTTAACCCGAGAATTTCACCAACTTTTTCGATCGATCGAAACACACCTTCGAGATCGTGTGGATCGGTCACAAAAACGGCGATGTCGTGTGCTTGAAGTTGCTTAGTGAAGACTTCGAGCTGCGAAGCGGTCGACACAAGGACTGCCTGCGGTTTGAGGGCGATGATTCGTTCAAGACTTGGGTGCAGCGTATCGCCTACTTCAGGGACGGCCTTTGTTTCCGAGGGAAAGTCGCAGTAACTGGTCCTGCCAACAAGACGGTCACCACCACCCACCGCAAACACTATCTCAGTGAGATTAGGTGCGAGTGAGACGACTCGATTAACCGGTATTGCCAGCGAAACTGCTTTACCTGAGTCGTCTGTGATTTGACGACGCACAGGTCCTTCCGGGGTAATCGAGTTCTGGCGTGGCGTGCAACCTTGAAGGAAGGCTAAGACGAGGATCAGGAGAAGAGTCTTGGAGGGCGGCGACTGACCGCCGCTTTTTTGCCCGCCGACAGGTCGGCGCAGACCAAAGCGATGACAAGTCACGGCAGTCCAAAGAGATAGTAAAAACAAAATCCGCTGACCTCCTGATCCAGCAAGGGAATTCAGGCATCAGCGGACTGGGGAAAAGTCCGTGGCGGCCAAAACACCTTGCGCGAGTGTTTGATAAGGCAGCTGAGCATATTGGGCAGGTCTCCTGGCTTCAGGAACGAAACATCGTTCCTGTCACAGTGGCGCGACCGCGCGGGATTCTCACCCGCTTCCCTATTCTCTCCGTACCGACGGAGCACCCAAATGCGGATCTAGAAAGAACAAACTCTTCAATAACGCGGCGTGACACTACCACGCAAGGTTGATGCTGTCAAACTAGTACCGAGCATTGCGTGCTTTGCCTCGCGAACAGCCCTCCGTTAAGATGCCTGCACGATGATAAAAACTGTTGAGTGGACCAAAGAAGGCGTGCGCATGCTGGATCAGAGGCTTCTGCCCTCTGAAGAGAAGTATCTGATGTTGCGGTCGTATGATGAAGTAGCCGAAGCGATCAAGAAGATGGTTGTTCGTGGAGCTCCCGCAATCGGTGTTTCTGCCGCAATGGGCATTGCCCTCGGCGCGAACCAATCAGTTGGCACGTCCGTCGCTGACCTAGAGGATGATCTCGGTTATATCTTCGACGTCATGGCAAAAACTCGTCCCACGGCGGTGAATCTTTTCTGGGCCATCGATCGCATGCGTTCGCGTTTCCAGCAGGAAAAGAAAGTCGGCGACGTCGAGAAAGTTAAGGAGGCGCTGGTCGCCGAGGCACTCGCAATCTTTACAGAAGATATCGCTGCCAATCGTGCCATTGGTGGATTTGGAGCGCCGCTGATCCCTGACGGCGGCACAGTACTCACTCACTGCAACGCCGGCGCACTGGCAACAGCCGGCGACTACGGAACAGCTCTCGGTGTCGTTCGCGGCGCAAGGGACGCCGGTAAAAAGGTTACCGTTATCGCTGATGAGACGAGGCCATTCCTTCAGGGTCTACGCCTTACTGCGTGGGAGCTGGCAAAAGACAATATTCCCGTCACCGTGATTACCGACAACATGGCCGGTCATGTGATGAAAAAGGGCCAAGTGGATGCCGTCGTTGTGGGTGCGGATCGGATCGCGGCGAATGGCGATACGGCGAACAAGATCGGAACATACATGGTTGCCGTGCTCGCGAAACAACACAACATTCCCTTCTACGTAGCTGCACCCATCACGACGCTCGATCTAACACTCGCATCAGGCGCTGAGATACCAATTGAAGAACGCGATGCATCCGAGATCACTCACATTCGCGATCATCAATTGGCGCCCGACGGGGTTTCGGTTCAGAATCCGGCGTTTGATGTGACCCCACACGAATTGATCACCGCCATCATCACCGACAGGGGCGTTGCGGAGTCTCCCTTCCAGACGAGCCTTAAGCAGCTGTGTGATTTAGCGCAGAATAGTAAGGCGGAGGGAATGAAAAGCTAAGATCCTAGGAATTGGCGAAGCGGCTGGTCTTCCACCAATCGATCGTTCGTTGTAAACCTTCACGCAGACTAACGGACGGTTGATAACCAAGAAGTTCTCGGGCTCGAGAGATATCGGCAAGACTGTGACGTACATCGCCCAGTCGCGGTTGCTGGTAGCTCGCCTTCACATCCGGCTTTCCAACAATCGCCTTCAACTCTTCCAGCAGTCGATTCAGAGTAATGCGCTCACCATTCGCGATATTCACAACCGAGCCGAAGCCGCTGTTTACATTGGCAGCTTTGAGGTTTGCATCGATTACATTGTCGATGTAGGTGAAGTCGCGCGATTGCTCGCCGTCCCCATAAATGACCGGCTGTTGGTTGTTCAGCAGCGCACTAATGAAACGTGACACGACACCTGAATACTGCGAGCCAGGATCCTGCCTCGGACCGAACACGTTGAAATAACGCAAGGAGATCGTTTCGAGTTTGTAAACGCGTGCAAAAACCTGGCAATAGTATTCGCCAACCAGTTTCGCGACGGCGTACGGCGAAAGAGGGTCCGGAAGCATGTCCTCCCTCTTGGGTAGCGTCGGTTGGTCACCATAAGCGGAACTCGAGGCTGCGTAGACGACGCGTTTCACGTTCCGATCTCGTGCCGCAAGTAGCAGACTAAAGGTCCCATCTACCGAAGCGACGTGTGATTGACGTGGCTGTTCAACGGAGCGCGGTACGGAAGGGATCGCTGCTTCATGAAAGACCAACTCAGCTCCGTCCAGAACCTTTTTCAGGAGCTGCTCGTCGGCGACACTGCCTTCAGTGAATTCAACATCGCCTTTGATCTCTTGCAGGTTCTCGAGGTGACCAGTCGAAAGATCGTCGACCACTCGAACCCGCAGGCCATTGCGCGTCAAAGCGTCGGCAATGTGTGATCCAATGAACCCGGCGCCGCCAGTTACTACTGCTATTCCAGTTAGTGCCATCTATTTTTGTTCGATGAAGGTTACTGAAGAAAGCTGAGAGCCAAGCCTCGACGACAAACTATGGTCTATCGGACATTCACCGTCCAACTCCCACGTATTGAAATCCAAGTTCGCGCATATCTTCAGGATCGTAAATATTACGCAGGTCTGCGATTTTTGGGCTCTTCATCAGGTCGCGAATTCTTGTCATGTCGAGCGCGCGAAACTGGTTCCACTCGGTGACGAAAACAAGCGCATCAGCATCCGCAACCGCAGCGTACTCGTCGTCAGCATATGCGATATCCGGCAGGATCTTCATCGCCTCTGCTTTTGCAACTGGATCGTAAGCTTTTACTTGTGCGCCCTGCTCAACAAGATTACGAATGATATCGATCGATGGAGCTTCCCGCATATCATCTGTTTCTGGTTTGAACGCCAGGCCCAGAACCGCAACAGTTTTGCCGCGAAGATCGCCAACGAGGTGAGAGACCTTCTTCAACATTTCCTGCCGTTGCTTCTGGTTAACGTGAATAACGGCGTCAACGATCAACGACTCACAGTCGAATTGCCGCGCTACAGAACTTAACGCCCTGGTATCTTTAGGAAAACAAGAACCACCAAAGCCGGGCCCGGGATGAAGAAACTTGCTGCCAATTCGTTTGTCCATTCCAATCGCTCGGGCAACATCATGCACGTCACAGCCAATTCGCTCACAGAGGTTGGCAATCTCGTTAATAAACGAAATCTTCGTAGCCAGAAACGCGTTAGCTGCGTACTTAGTAAGCTCGGCCGCTTCGAGTGAAGTGATCACAAACGGAGCTTCAATGAGATAGAGCGGTCGATAAAGATCCTTCATGATCGCGATGGCTTCTTCGTCACGACTGCCGATAACCACGCGGTCCGGCCGCATGAAATCGCTAATGGCCGCTCCCTCGCGCAGGAACTCTGGATTGGAAACAACTCCGAAATTGACCCTGGCTTTCTGTCGTTCAGTGATCAGCTTTCGTATGTGCTCCCCCGTCCCAATCGGAACCGTAGACTTCGTGACGACTACTTTATAGCCGTTCATATAATCAGCGATTGAACCTGCCGCAGATTCGACGAAACTTAAATCAGGCGAGCCATCTGGAAGGGGTGGGGTGCCAACCGCGAGAAAGATTACGAGAGCCTCCTCAACAGCTTGACGAATATCAGTGGTGAATCTAAGACGCCCTGCTTGAACGTTCTTCGATACGAGGTGATCGAGGCCCGGCTCGTAGATGGGCACGATGCCTTTTTTCAGGCCCGTAATCTTAGCCTCATCAACGTCTGCACAGGTGACGTCGACACCAAACTCAGCGAAGCAAGCGCCGGTGACCAAACCCACGTAACCAGAACCGATCACAGAAATGTGCATTGATTAAGAATTCAGATGAAAGCTGACAGTGAAAACCTTGCGGGCCAGGCACGACTAGCGTCGTGTGGCCCGCAAGGTGAATTTAGGGTTGACCACAGCACTGACAATCAGCGCCGCGGTGTTTTTTGCTCGCAACCCCGGCTACTACTTCGTTGGGCTGACCACTGTTACCGAGCCACCGAAGTTGAGGTCGTTATCGTGGAAGGCCGCGTAGAGGACTCCAGCGACAGCGCCGCCGATTGCTAACAACAACACGGCCAACGCCCCACCACTCAAACCGTCGTCATCATCGCCGCCCTGGGGATTCGGAGTTCCCGCAGTTGCGCTGCTGCCAGCTGCGATCTGTTTCACCGAGCCACCGGCGCGCAATTCCGCGAGACCAGTCTGGGTTGTGACTGTCGTACGACCGCGTGAAGCAGCCACTGTGAATGAAGTGGCCTTACTGCCATCGACCACAACGGTGCCATCCTTGGTCGTCAGATTCACTGTAACGCCTTCTAACGTCGAGACATTAGCGGTTCCAGTTTCGAGCAATGCGGTGAGTGTGTTGTCAGCAAAGCTGATGCGAAGGCTTGAGTTGGCCCCCAGCTGAACGTGTCCAAGCTTGCTGATATTAACTGTAGCGCTGCTCTGGTTCTCCGTCGCGATAGTTGAATCGGAGAAGACTGTACCGCCGGAAAACATCTTCTCGCCATTAACAGTGACGTTCCCTGAAACCGACAGCTCAGCTGACGCCTTAGCTCCCGGCGCCGCTAATACAACCATCGAGTAAACACTCCAAACGGCAATCGCCACTAAGGCCGCTATCGGCTTGCGGCTCCAAGTTTTGCTAGTCATTAACTTTCCTCCCGTATAGTGAAACACAAAGTCTTTAATTGCACGCCACGACAAATAACCAGTCGTGGAAAATCAAGTGCAGAAATCACCTCTTTAACGACCAACTGCAGAACTGCTTGATTGCTGGAAGATCTTGACCCGCAAAGGGGTTAACACTTGGCATTTTTTACACCAATACCCGCGCCCTGTCAACATTGATCTTCCGGCAGAATGGCACAAAACTGTGCTTTTTTGCGTTGGCGAGAAGATACCACTCCCGTTCAGACTCGTCTAGGTTTTTGTTCAAATTGGACCGGCAACGATGGGCCCACCTGAAATTTTCCCGGTCAGTTTGGCACCTTCGTTTTCGCAGAGGATTTTTCAGTCATTTCCGCCTGTTCGTACGGATCCAATCGAGCGAACAAATAGAAAACGCTCCCTGAACGGACGGTTCCAAGAAACCGAAAAGTATTGCGTAGTACCTCACCAGGCTTAAGAGATGCCGGCTGCGGCGGCCGTTCGAAAAGCAATCCGAGCTCGTCGGCTGCAACTGCCTCTAATTCAGGTAAATAATCGTTGTTATTGGCTCGCGCCAGGCGAATCGCCATCTGCCGCAGCGCCTTAATTCGATTAGAATTACGGCGGTAGTAAGAACTACTCACCTCATGCCTGCTTGCCCGGTCGTCGACCACCTCCTGTTCATTTCGGAGGTAGCCGAGGTAGGCTCTGACGACAGGTCCGAATTCGGAATCTGAGGATCTCGTCTGAGAGACAACGGTGCCGCTCAGCGCCAGAGCAATAAACAGCAGAACGGAGCACCTGACCGAGAGATTTGCCATTGCGGGTTTGGCTAACTCAATTATTGTTATTCGGTGGAGTAACACGGATTATAGCTCGTTTAGATACTACTAAATTGCACCTATCTTTCAGCAATGTTACATTCATGTACGATTTCAGTAAAAACTCATGGGCCAGTCAGGATCTGAAATCTCTCGTCCGACCAAAAGAATAGCACTAGGGGTTTGCGGCGGAATCGCAGCTTACAAGGCCGTCGAAATCTTGCGTGGACTTCAGCAAGCCGGTTGCGAGGTTCGCGTGGCGATGACCAAACGGGCGTGCGAGTTCATCCAGCCTCTGACTTTTCGTGCAATCTCGGGTCATCATGTCGTGGTTGATGACTATGCGCCTGACAACCCGGATCCGATTGCTCATATTACTTTCTCACAAACGATCGACCTTCTAATCGTCGCGCCCGCAACAGCAAATATGATCGCCAAGTTTGCCCTGGGAATCGCCGACGACTTCATTAGCTCAACTTACCTTGCTGCATCTGCACCAGTGGTGGTGGCGCCAGCGATGAATACGAAGATGTGGCAACATCCCGCAACCGTTCGCAATGTCGAACAGTTACGCAAAGACGGGGTTTACGTAATCGAACCGGATGCCGGCGAAATGGCCTGTGGAACTTTTGGCCCAGGTAGATTGAGTGAGCCGGAACGAATCGTCAACGAGGCGCTATCTATCATTACAGGTCGTTCACAAGATATGCGTGGCGAGCAAATACTGATCACCGTCGGAGCCACGCGCGAAGCAATTGACCCAGTGAGGTTCATCTCGAATCGTTCATCAGGTCGAATGGGGTTTGCTCTCGCAGAAGCAGCGTTAGAACGCGGTGCGGATGTCACGATTGTTTCAGGAGTGACGACAGCTGCTCCACCACCGAAAGCGAAGCTCCTGACAGTCGAGACCGCGCAGGAAATGGCTACTGCTGTCGATCAGGAACTTGCAGGCAAATCTGTCTTCATTGCGTCGGCAGCCGTGGTTGATTATCGACCGACGCAACCGGCGAATCAGAAGATCAAAAAGAAAGAACAGAACCTCACACTGTCGCTCGAAAAGACACCAGACATACTGACGCATGTATCGACCCATCGTCAGGACGGAATGTTGGTAATCGGATTTGCAGCAGAGACTGAAAATGTATTAGATAACGCACGCGAAAAGCTTCGCTCGAAGAACCTGGATATGATTGTCGCGAACGACGTGTCGCGGAGCGATTCAGGCTTTGACACACAGATGAACGCAATCACCATCCTGACACGGAACCAGCACGCTCTGGAGTTACCTTTGATGTCGAAACGAGAAGCTGCTGATCTTATTTTGGACGTTATAGTTGATTTGCGAAAAAGGCAGCGGAGCAAACACGTTACGGGATAACTGAATCATGGCTTCTGACTCACAAGATCTCCTGCAGCTAATCAACGAAGCGAAAAAGTACGTTAGTCATCTTGAGCAGTTGGGCGTTGATGGAGTCGCAAAGGTCTCCGACGCTCCCGTCCAGATTACACAAACACGGGTAGCGGTTAACCCGCAGGTCTCACCCGTAGTACTCACGAAGCCAGCCGCACCGCAACGGGGTACGCCCGTTGAGTCGTTGTTCGGAGATGTCGCGGTCGAGCCAGAACGCCTCTGTTCCTCTGGCGAGTCGTTTGAAGATATCCATCAAGATATTGGCGATTGCACGCGTTGTCCGCTTCATCAGAAACGCACGAACGTCGTCCACACCGAAGGAAATCGTAAGGCTCGCCTGATGTTTGTAGGTGAAGCGCCCGGAGCAGATGAAGACATTCAGTCTCGTCCCTTTGTTGGTCGTGCCGGTCAACTGTTGACCAAGATCATCGAGGCTATTGGTCTGAAACGCGAGGAAGTCTTGATCGGAAATGTTAACCGCTGTCGTCCACCAGGCAATCGGCCACCAACTTTCGAAGAGGCATCGATGTGTAAGCCGTTTCTGGAGCGCGAGATTGCTATCGTTCAGCCAGAAGTAATCGTGACGCTTGGAAACACGGCGCTTCAAAACCTTCTCGGCGCAAAGCAAGGAATAACAAAACTTCGCGGGAAGTTTATGGACTACAAAGGGATCAATGTAATGCCAACTTTTCATCCGGCCTATCTTCTTCGTGATCCCTCAAAAAAGCGCGAGACGTGGGAAGATTTAAAGAAAGTTCGAGATTATCTCGACAGCACACAGAGCCGGGAGCGCTAGTGACCGGCTGACTGCTGGTATTCAAAAACACAGCGGTCGCTAGCGCTCCCGGTTCTGCAACTAATTAGTTTCTCGTCGTGCCCAACAACTCCGGAAGTCAATCCTTCGCAACGAAACAATCACCTGACAGCGCGAGCCTCACAGTGCCTATCTACGCAGACGTTGCAGTTCCTGTACACGTGTACCAGACATTTCTCTACGAGTTACCAGAGGCAGTTCGACCGCTGGTTCAGCTAGGGGCGCGCATACTGGTACCACTGGGAAAGAGTCTAATCGCCGGCTACGTTGTTGGCTTGCATACACAGCTGCCGGAAGAACTCGGCACTAAAGTAGATGAGATCAAGGTCACGGGCGCACTTATTGATGAAATTCCAATATGTAGACAGGAGATTCTGCAGATCACGAAATGGGTTGCAGACTACTACGCGTCACCATGGGGCGAAGTCATTAAGGCCGCTTTGCCACCAGGCATCAGTCCCATCATAGAAGAACGGATCAGAATTACTGGCGATGGACACGCGCGACTCGAGGCTTTAACCGAAGACGACTCTTCGTTGCAGAAACAGATCCTCAAAGAACTCCTTCACAACGACGCCATGAGCCGAGCAGGCCTGGCCCATCTTGCACCCGAGACATCGCTAAACCGAACGCTCCGTGAAATGGAGCAGCAAGGCTGGCTGGTGCGTGATAAGACTCAGGGTGACGCGCAAGTCAAAACAAAAACGAGGCGCGTCGTGCAGCTCCAGCACCCACCCGCCGAAGAGTCGATAGAAAAGTTAACTGAAGGCCAGCGACGCGTTTTGGATGCATTCAGATCGACTTCAAAACTCACTGTACCGGGGCTGTCAGCGCTAGCATCCGTCAACGTTTCGACTGTTATGTCCCTGGCGAAGAAAGGGATACTGAAGATTACAAATGAAGCTGTTCGACGGGATCCGTTTTCTGATTCAGCTTTCACGAAACCGGCAGATTACAGGCTCACCAATCAGCAAACTTCTGTGCTCGAGCGAATTGAAGCATCACTCTCCACAAAGGAGTACACCGCTTTTCTGCTTCACGGCGTTACGGGCAGTGGCAAGACCGAAGTCTACATTCGCGCGATGCGCAAGACGCTTGAGCTTGGCCGCTCGGCGATGATGCTCGTGCCTGAGATTGCTTTGACGCCCGTGTTTTCTAATCGATTACGATCACACTTCGGCGATCAAGTCGCTATCTTTCATTCGTCTTTACAGCGCGGCGAACGTTTTGATGAATGGACTCGAGTCAGAAATGGTGAAGCTCGCATCGTTATCGGTACGCGCTCAGCCGTCTTTGCGCCGATCGCCAACCTCGGGCTCGTCGTCGTTGATGAAGAACATGAGTCGAGCTACCGGCAACAAGACTCGCCTTACTACAGCGGGCGCGACACGGCGATCGTTCGTGCGCAAAAAGAATCAGCAACAGTGATACTCGGCTCGGCAACTCCGTCACTGGAGTCCTTTCACAATGCTCGTAACGGAAAGTACGAATATCTACAACTTTCCGAGCGCATCGGTGCGCGTCCAATGGCTGCCGCGAGCATCATTGACATGCGCAAGGTTTTCGCAGAACACGGGAAGCCACAGGTGTTTTCAGATGAACTGGCGGAAGCGATTGAGCAGACGCACGCTCGCGGAGAGCAATCGATAATTCTTCTGAACCGTCGCGGCTATTCGAGCTTCGTGTTATGTCGTTCGTGCGGCGAAACTATTCAGTGTCCAAACTGCGATGTGACGTTAACCTATCATCGCGCTGAACGCGTGATGCTGTGTCACTACTGCAATCATTCGGAACCAGCGCCGGGTACCTGTCCAGCATGCGGCAAGAAGTACATCTACTACGTCGGCGAAGGCACGGAGAAGTTGGAAGAACTTTTGAAGGAGCGCTTTCCTGCTCTTGGCATCGCGCGGATTGATCGCGACACCACGGCACGGCGGCGGCGATTTGAGAAAATCCTGCTCGATTTCAGTAGAGGACAAATCGACATGCTGGTTGGTACGCAGATGCTGGCCAAAGGTCACGATTTTCCAAACGTAACTCTGGTTGGAGTCGTGTCGGTCGATGCAGGTCTGGCGCTCGCGGACTTCCGCGCCGCTGAGAGAACGTTTCAATTGATAACACAGGTTGCAGGACGCGCTGGACGTGGCGATCGGCCGGGTCGAGTGTTGATTCAAACTTATCATCCATATCACTACGCGCTGCGTCATGCTTGCGCGCAGGATTATGAAAAGTTTTACGACGAAGAGATCGTTTACCGGCAAAATCATTCGTATCCGCCGTTTGTGGCGCTGGCGAGTGTGTTGGTCCACGGTTCAGATCTAGGCCGTGTGCGATCTGACGCATTGGAGTTGCGTCGTGAATTAGACAAAGCGAACGGTGATCGGTTGTGTCGGATACTGGGACCGGCGCCGGCTCCGTTGGCGCGGCTAAAGGGTCAGCATCGGTTTCAGTTGTTGATTAAGTCGCGAAGTCGTCGGCAGCTGCGCGTGGTGGCGGACGCTGCGCTGAAGGCAATCGCTGAACAGGGCGTCAATCTGCGTTCGATTAATCTCGAGATCGATCCGATATCAATGATGTAGCGTGTATCGATGATGTAGCGTGTTCGATAAACTTTATAGTTTGTCGTCGAGCTCCCATTTCACTCAACGAAGACGTATCTCACGACAAGCTAAAGTTTATCGAACATACGGTGCTAAACTTTCGCTCATGAAACTGTCTGAACTCGCACATCTGACGGCTGCTCGGGTCGAGAGCAACGGCGAAGACATCGACATCACAGGAGCCGCCGGCCTCGACGAAGCGCATATTGGCGACGTTACGTTTCTTGCCAATCCCCGTTACACGCCACGCGTAAATACAACCAGAGCTTCCGCGATTTATTTGTCGGAAGATGCGACGATCGAAAGAGACATTTCGATCCTGCGCGCGAAGGATCCTTACCTTGCATACACTCGCGCCCTTCGACTGTTCTATCCCGAACCTACGGTTGAACCATCAATTCATCCTTCGGCAGTGATTGATCCTACCGCTCGGATAGAGGAGAGTGTTTCAATCGGCGCGCGCAGTGTGATTGGTGCTCAGGTGGAGATTGGTCCAGGTGTGCAGATTCATCCGAACGCCACCATCTATCGAGAAGCGAGGATAGGCAGAGACTCGGTGATCCATTCGGGCGTCGCGATACGCGAACGAACTGTGATTGGCGAACGTGTCATCATTCACAACAACGCGGTGATCGGCTGCGACGGATTCGGCTACGCGAAGGACGAAGAGAAACGCTGGTTGAAGATCCCTCAAACAGGGCGAGTGGTTATTGAAGACGACGTCGAAATCGGCGCCGGTACGACAATCGATCGCGCATCGGTAGGTGAAAGCCGTATCGGCAGAGGCTCGAAAATCGACAACCTTGTTCAGATCGGACACTCGTGCACGATCGGCGAAGACACTTTGCTGTGCGCGCAGGTCGGACTGGCCGGCAGTTCACATATCGGCAATCGCGTAATACTCGCGGGACAAGCAGGTGTTGCTGGACATCTAAAGATCGGCGACGACGTTGTGTTGACGGCAAAGAGCGCCACCTCACACGACATCCCCCCGGGAAAAGTTATCTCCGGGATTCCGGCGTTTGACAATAAAGATTGGCTTCGATCTACTGCGGCGTTTCGTAGGTTAGGTGAGATTTATCGGTTGTTGAAAGACCTGGAGAAGAGATTACACAAACTGGAAGACCGCTAATGTTCGATAAACTTTAGTTTGTCGTTAAGCTGCGGTTTACTCGACTGCTTTCAGGAACCACGCGCTGTCGCAATTCCTGAAAGAGCTGAATCAACCGCACTTTAACGACAAACTAAAGTTTATCGAACATTACGTGATCGCGCCGCCGTCGACGATCACAATCTCACCATTCATGAAGCTATTGCGCTCGCTGACCATAAACGCCGCATACTCAGCGAGCTCCTCAGGTTTTCCAAGCCTACCGGCGGCGGTCCAAAAGTCGTGCATCTGAAGCAGTCGTTCAGGTAGAGCCTGAGCCAGATCTGTATTGAAGATACCCGCGGCGATTGCGTTTACTTGCACTCCAAAGGTGCTGGCTTCCCGCGACAAACACTTTGTGAATCCGATCATCGCAGCCTTTGAAGTCGCATAGTGGACCGCAGTGGGGAGTGCTCGCATGGCTCCAATTGAAGTGATGTTCAGAATGCTTCCCTTCCTTTGCCGAATCATCTGTTTGTAAATCGGCTTCGTAACCGCGAAAAGACTATCGACATTTGTGTGAATAACTTCGTCCCACGCGCGGTCGGTGGTGGTGGCGAAATTGTCGCCCCGGTTGATGGCAGCGTTGTTAACCAGAATATCGATGCCGCCCCATTTCTCAACAAGCTCCCTGGTAAACTTCTTCATGCCCAAGCGGTCAGTGACAGAGATCTTCGCGTTAAAGGCTCTCCGGCCGTGTTTTTCAATTTTGCCCTTCATTTCCTCGGCCAGATCGTCGCGACTGTTGTAGCTAAATGCGACGTCTGCGCCTTCGCGCGCGAACACTTCACAAATTGCCGCGCCGATACCACGCGTTCCTCCACTTATGAACGCTCGCTTACCTTCAAGCAAAAGACTCACTTAGTTGTTTCTCCTAAACCCGCTAGTAGGACAGCATTCTAGGCGGCCAAGATGGTCAGGCCAAAATATGTGGGGCAGCTACCAGGGATCAGTTTTTTGAAAGGGAGATTAAACCGTGAAAGCGTGTTCTGCGTCAATTGAGACCATCCACAGGTTACGATTTCGGATTTCGGATTTTGTGCCAGTCAAGGGCCGCGCTTTCGGTTGGGACGATACGCAAGGATCACTAAGTCCCAGCGATAGAACGAAATCCGAATTCCGCAATGCGAAATGGTAATCCGTGGATAGTTTTAAGCCGAGATTGCTTCGATCGCTGTAGTTTCGGGCCGGGGAATCAGGGCGGCTATCTCTTCGACGATCTGTCGAGTCGAGTTTGGCGCCGCCAGTCCGACAGTAGCAGCACACATTTTCGAATAGTGAAGCTCGTCTTCGATCATTCGGCGGACGACTGGAACAACATCGGTCGATCGTTTCAGCAAGACCCCGGCGCCACGGTTTTCAATCAGGTTTGCTGCACCCGCCTCTTGTGGCATCGGTTTAGTGATAACGTCAGCAATGATCGGCACTCGACACGCTAATGCTTCAAACGTTGTGAGACCTCCGAGCTTCGAGATCATCACATTCGCCGCGCTCATCAGCTTCTCGACCTCGTCGGAATAGCCAATCACTTTTATCGGAAACGGTGCTTCAGAAGCCATGGATTCGGCTGCCGCGCGCAAGTCTTCATTCTTACCAGCAAGAAAAATCGCCTGTACGTCTAACTCGCCCCGAATCAATTCACGGAAAATCTGCGGTATGTTGCCGCCACCCTCCCAACCGGCATTCACAAATACAGTGAACTTCTCCGCATCCAAACCCAAAGCACGACGAGCTGCCTGTGCGGCTTCTTCACCTGGATAGCAGAACTTCGGATGAACCGGCATTCCCGAGATCTTTATCTTCTCCGGTGCGACACCATAATCAATTAACTGCTGACGCGCTTCATTGCTTGCTACCAGGTACAGCGACACAGCGTCACAGGCCCAACCTTTCCAAAAGCCGTAGCATGGATCAGTCACAACCGACACGAGCGGTATTCGATCCGCGAGTTTTAACTCTTTCAGAACTCGCGCAAAGATATGCTGCGTTAACGGGTGAACGCTGACGACGACGTGAGGACACCATCGTTCAAACAATTCAGCCACATAAGCGATGCAGCGCTTGTGGAAGAACTCTCGCGTCTCGGGCCGTATGCGATTAACGAGCCAGTAGAAGTACTTCATCCAATGCTGGCGATTGCGGAGAATCCAGTTGTAAAGAGCGACCAGACGCGCGGTGAGGTGATGCGACTCTTCTACTGCCCTGACGACACGAACCGCATACGACTCACCTTCTAGAAACTTTTGAACGCCAGCCACTATGGCCGCGGCAGCCGACCGGTGTCCACCACCAGTATCAGACGAGATGATTAGAATCTTGGGGATTCGTTGGGGCATAGAAAAATAGACAGGTGCCTACTAGAAACCCTCCACCCTGACTCCCTTCGGTTCGTTTTCCAGCCGATCGATGGCCTTGCGTGCCTTCTTCATCTCTCGTTCCAGTTTTTTGATTTGAACCAGGTGCCCTGGATTGAAGGGAAGCGACGGGTAATAACTGTTTGATTCGTGCGTACAAAAACAACCGTCAGCAACTTTCTTCCGTCTCTCTTTCATGACAGGCGAGAGCCACAGTTTCTGGAAGTTCCAATCGTAATCACGCAAGTTACCAATCGGCGCAAGGTTCTCGCATGACGAAACAGTTCCTTCGTCATAGATAACGCCACCCGCTGTACCGGCGTAACATTTCATCTGGGCGGTCTGCGTCTCCTGCGTTTTTGCGATTAGCCCGTGCATGTAGATATCGATCGCGGCCTTGAAAAAGCCGGCACTGCCACCGTAGTTGTTTTTGATCGCAGCGTGACGGGAATCGTCGTCGATCATTTGTGCGAGCTTCGCATAACGCGAATGATCGATTTCCAGTTCCTTTGGATCGGCTGATGGCGGTCGGATGTAATTGAAATTCACTTTGTCAGGCTTGAGGTCGTATTTCAGAAAGTCGTACCACTCAAAGATGGTGTCCTGGTTCGAGTTCATGAAACAGGTGCAGGTCTGCACATCAAGTTTCGGATACTCCTTCTTGATCGCCTGGAGCTGTCGGGCAGTGTCGATAGCGATGTCCCAAGAGCCGGGCTTTTGCCGGATCTTTTCGTGTTCCTGCTTTGGCCCATCAATACCGAGCGCGACAGTTACGTTCAGGTTCGGACACTCCTGCAAAATCTCGGTGACATCCGGAAAGATTCGCTTCTGAATCTGTCCATTAGACATGATGTAGATCGATTCGAGCTTATTGTTTGTGTAGAACGCGCGAGCGATGTTCGGCAGATCCTTACGCGTGAACGGCTCACCGCCAGCGAGAATCAGAACACCGAGATTGCCGCCGAGCGTTTGCGAAATACGCTCAATCTCGTGAGTCTTCATCTGTAGCTTCTTACGCGGGCGATCATCGAGCTCGTCAGTGAAAAAGCAATGTGTGCAACGCATGTCGCAAACTGACGTCACCAGAATATTCAGCAAAACTGGCGAAAACGGCTGGCCCATGGCGAGTTTCGTGTATCGCTTCAGTAACTCTTTCGTCGTGAAATCCATTCGTACCTCAATTCTTCCTTGTAAATGGCTGAAACCATTACAAGATCTTTAGAGATAAGCTATCTACGATAGGTTGTCAATGAGATTGCCCGATTGCGTACTGGTTCATTATGAAACTGGACCAGTACCGCCGATTGCCGATTGCCAATTGCCGATTGGTGCAACCGGCCGGGCATAATGCTGTTGCTGGAGCTTGTCTCCTTG
Organism: Pyrinomonadaceae bacterium; assembly: GCA_035457565.1. GTDB lineage: Bacteria > Acidobacteriota > Blastocatellia > Pyrinomonadales > Pyrinomonadaceae > PSRF01. Next base: position 17,249 of record DATIBJ010000220.1, read on the forward strand.
AACAACCCTTTCAATCGGCAATCGGCAATCTTCAATCGGCAATGACTTGAAAGAGCCTTGACACAAAAGTTAGGATGTAACTCACACCTAGAACTTCCATGGCCAATATACTACTTGTAGAAGACGACGATGAGGTGCGGAGTGTTCTGAAGACGCTGCTGCAGGAGGAAGGTCACGACGTTTCGGAGGCCGCCGAAGGCAACGCAGCCCTGGAACAGTTTCTCCGTATGACGGTCGATTTAGTTGTCCTCGATATAGTCATGCCTGATAAAGAAGGGCTCGAGACGATCATCGATTTGAAACGAACTCATCCCGACGTAAGGATCATGGCTATGTCTGGTGGCGGAAGAACGTCGCCTCAGGATTATCTCGACATGGCTAAGCGGCTGGGAGCCATTGAAGTAATCGCAAAACCTTTCTCGATCGACGATTTCTTGAAGTGCGTCAATCGCGCGCTAAGCAAGTAACGCTTCGATGTTCGATAAACTTCAGTTTGTCGTCAGGCCTCAAATACTCTCAACGTTGAGATAGACCGTGATTTGACGACAAACTGAAGTTTACCGAACACTAAACCGGTGAGCGTTCGCCTCGAGTTTGAATCCCCAGGGCGCGCATACGCCGGTAAAGATGGCTCCGGTCGACCCCCATCAATTCTGCCGCCCGCGAAACATTCCCATCGGCTTCTTCCAATTTCCGCTGAATGAACTCGCGGTGATATGCCTCAGTCGCTTCTTTAAATGACGGAAACCGGAATGACGCTGCGGGAGGCTCCTCTTTACCTCGCGCCGGCAGATCTGACGCCGAAACCTTCATACCAGGATGCATGATCACCACGCGCTCGATTGTATTCTTCAGTTCGCGCACGTTCCCTGGCCATGAATAGTTTTGCAGATCCTCGACAGCCTCCGGCAGAAACTGCTTGGGTTTCCTGCCGTACGCCTTTGAGAAGCGCTGATTGAAGTGGTCCAACAATAGCGGCACATCTTCCAGTCGTTCTCGCAAGGGTGGTAACTCGAATGGGATTACATTGAGACGGTAGAACAAATCAGGACGGAAGTTTCCCTGCTCGATCTCAACATCGAGGCGCTTGTTAGTAGCAGCTATCACACGGACGTCAACATTAATCGATGTGCCACTTCCTACTGGTTCGAAGCGTTGTTCTTCCAATACCCGCAGAACTTTCGCCTGGACCTTCGCACTCATGTCACCAACTTCATCCAGGAAGATCGTCGCTCCGTCAGCCAGTTCAAACTTCCCCTTCTTCGCCGCGGTCGCGCCGGTAAATGCTCCCTTGATGTGACCAAACAGCTCCGACTCGATCAACTCCTCCGGAATTGCTGCAGAGTTTACTTCGATAAACGGCGCCGCGGCGCGACGAGACTCAGCGTGAATCGCACGGGCCACAAGTTCCTTTCCGGTTCCTGATTCGCCATAGATCAGGACGCGACCGTCAGTAGGAGCGACGACCGAAATCTGTTTTCTCAAAGCACGCATCGCCACCGACTCGCCGACCATCACGTACTCTCGCCCGAGTGCGGCGGCCATGTCGGCATTCATCAACTCGAGCCGCTGCTGCCGCAAGGCATTGCGCACCGTCAGCACGGTCTTTTCGATCGACAGAGGCTTTTCGATGAAGTCGAATGCGCCCAGTTTCGTTGCGCGGACTGCCGTCTCGATGTTGCCATGACCGGAGATGATGACAACCGCCGACTGCGAACCTGAGGCGCGAATCTGCTTGAGCGTTTCGAGACCATCAATGCCCGGCAGCCACACGTCCAGCAAGATGCAACCGTACGCGCGGCGTCCGAGTGCCTTCAGACATTCCTCACCCGTCGCCACCGTGTCAGCGACGAATCCTTCGTCTTCCATCACAGCTCGTAACGTGTCGCGTATGCCGCGCTCGTCATCAACGATCAGGATTGAGTCCATTCTGAATGCGTACTTTGTCGTCCGTTTCTAAAGCGGTATCTCAATAACGAATCTGGCGCCGCGCGGTTGATTCCTTTCCGCTCGAATCCGGCCACCATGTTCAAGAACTATTCGCTGGACAATTGCAAGGCCAAGCCCCGTACCGCTGTCACGTCGCGAAAAATAAGGTTGGAAGAGACGTTTTAGATCCTCCGGCGCGATCCCCTGCCCTGTGTCTGCAACTTCCGCGAATAACATACTTCGCTCAGAATCGTGTTTCGTGACGATGCTGATCACTTTTCGTTCGCTCGTGGTTAACGCATCGAGCGCATTGTCGATCAGGTTTACAAACACGCGTTTTATTTGCTCGGAGTCAAGCATCGCAGGCGGAGCGTTCGTATCAAGATCAAGCTCGATCATCGCACCATCCAATCGATCCTCGTAGAGCGCCACCGCCTGACGGATAACATCATTTAGGTCGGCGCTCACAAGTTGCGTTGCCGGCAGACGCGCAAATCGCGAAAACTCATCGACCATTGCCTTCAAACCGGCTACTTCGCGGGTGATCGTGTCAGTACATTCAGCGATCACAGCTCCGACTCTTTCTGTATCGGTTGATTCAGCTGCGCTGTCGCCGTTGCTGCCACCATTACTCGAGAGGTTTGCGTAGTTTTTGGCGATGCGTTCCGCAGACAGCTGAATCGGCGTCAATGGATTCTTGATCTCGTGGGCCATACGACGCGCTACCTCACTCCATGCGGCCACACGTTGAGCGGCGAGCAACTCAGAAAGATCCTCGATGACCAAAACAACTCCCGAACCAGATCCCGAGCTGTCGCGAAGCGCGGTGGCAGTCATAGCAACTGGTAGTGGACCATGTCCATTCCCGACACCCTCGAGCAGCGTCTGTTCTGCGGCCTGACGCGTGCGACGCGCCCGTCGTAAGAGTCGATCAACCACAATCCAGTCTTCGCTCGCCATCAACTCGTCTAGTTTTAAATTGGCTTCTGGCTTTGCGCGCAAACCCAGGATTCGCTCTGCAGCTGTATTGAGCGTCGTAACTCGGTTCGATTCATCGATCGAAATCACGCCGGTTGAGAGCGACTGGAGAATCGTTTCGATGTAATTCCGGCGTTCGCGGAGCGCCAGGTTCGTATCGCGTAACTCGGTTGCAGTTGCCTCGATTCGACTGCGATTGTCTTCCAGCTGCATGGTCATTTGATTGAACGAGTTCGCCAACAGTGCAAGCTCATCGTCTGCAAAAGTCGTGACTCGATGACCCAGGTTCCCTCTTGCAACTTCGTTCGAGGCCTCCGCCAGCGCTTTGATTGGCGTAGCAATTCCTCGCGCCAGATAGATGGCCACCCAGCTAGACACGAACAGCAGTATCAGAGTCATCAGACCAAGCGTTGACAGACCCAACAAGCGCACGCGTCGTTGTTTCTTCACCAACTCCTGATAATCGCGTTCGGAACCGGAGATTAATTCGTTCAAGTCATTCACTGAACGTTTCTGAGGAGAAATGATCAGATTCTCATTTGCGTTCAATCGCATGGCGATCACGTCAAACTCTCTGCCGTCAGCCAACTGCTCCCCAATCGATGGGCCGGCACGCCGGGCCTGATCAAAAAGACTTTCAAGCTTTTCCGCATCCGACGGCGTCAAGTTGGCGCGTGAGCGAGCAATTACGTTACCGTCGTTTGTAGCAATCTCGACTGCGCTTAACTGACTCGACTGGACCAATTGATCGAGAGTCGCCTGTCGTTCGGAAGCTGGCTGACGATTCAGCAACATCACAGCCAGCGATGCGGTCTGTTTAAGAGTGCTGATTTGATTGGAGAGAGTTTCCTCTCTGGCTTCGCTAGCTTGCTGTACCAATCCTTCCGGAAACGGATAAAACCATTTTTCCAGTGATCGATTGAGGAATAAGTACGAGAACGCAGCCATCGCTGTAATCGGTAGAAAGCTGATGGAGATGAAGTAAACGAGCAGTCGCGTTTTTACTTTTGAACCGAGCTGTCGTTCCTGACGCTCGCGACGCAGCTTAAGAAGGTTCCGAACGAAAATAAAAGAGAAAACGACAAACGCAACGAAGTTCAGCGTCGACAACGCGAACAGGAGAAGCGTTTCAGACGCAGTATCCGGACGCAGGACAGTCCAGAGCCACAGTTGTTGGGAAACAATGATCGCAAGTAGCAGCGCAACCGTAATCCCGAGAGCCCAGAGCAACGCCCGACGCCGCCGGCGTTTCTTGTAATCCACATCCAAATTTTGGTGGGTTTGGGTCATGCGGATGGATCAAAAGTCTAACACACTATAGTTGAGCGACAGATGTTCAGACGAGCCTTGCCTACGCTAGAATGCGTCACCTTCAAATATGGGCCTACACCAAATCTTCTTCAATGAATACGGCCGCCTTCGGAGTGGCTTTCGGCTGCTGATCTTCACGGCAGTTTTCATCTTTTTCTCCATTTTGTTAACAGAGGCTGTGCGATTGGGATATGCGCTTCTTCACAATTACTTTCCTTCCGGCCGATTTGCCAGTTTCTTTCAGAACCTGTTCTTTCGCTTTTCTCTCGTGGCAACCGCGTTAATCGCTGGTTACGTTTGCACGCGCTTTCTCGAAGGACTTCCCTGGCGCTCTCTCGGATTGACTCTTCACGCAAAATGGGTTCGCGATTTGATTGTTGGATCGTTGGTAGGCATCGCCTCACTGGCTATGGGTGTCGGAGTTGCGGCCACCGGCGGTGGTTTGAACTTCACACTAAACACCGGGGACGCAGTTGCTCGCGTGATGCAATCCCTGGTTGGTTCTGGAATCCTATTCATCGTTGCCGCCCTCGGGGAAGAAGCAATCTTTCGCGGCTATCCAATCCAAACACTAACGCGAGCACATTTCGCGTGGCTCGGTGTATTGCTCACGTCGCTAGGGTTTGCTTCGGCTCACCTTTTCAACCCAAACGTTGTGCCTCGCTTTTCCTTTCTCAATACAGCGCTCGCTGGCATCTGGTTGGGAGTCGCATATTTGCGCACACGAAGTTTATGGTTCCCACTGGGCATTCACTGGGGATGGAATTGGGCTTTGGGCTCGCTGTTCGGGCTTCCCGTGAGTGGGTTGCATCTAGTAGGCGCGCCGTTGCTAAGCGCGAACGATATTGGACCGGAGTGGCTGACTGGCGGAAGTTACGGTTTGGAAGGCGGAATAGCCGGCACGGTGGCGATGTTGCTCGCAACCGTATTGACCTGGATGCTGCCGTTTGTCGCACCAACACCTGAGCTGTTGAAGCTCACGTCGGAAGAGGTTCCGGTTGGGCCAAAGGCAGATTAGAGCTTTGTACGTTTGGGTGTAATCAACAGAGTGGCAAGCCAGAGCATCAAAAAACTGGGTACAAAGCTCTAACCTCTAACCACGCTTTCCAATCGGCACGTACTCTAAATCGCGTGGTCCCACGTAATCCGCACGTGGGCGGATCAGTTTGTTATCGGCGTATTGTTCGAGTATGTGAGCGGTCCAACCGGTGATTCGGCTCACGGCGAAAATAGGCGTGTAGAGATCAAGTGGGATTCCCATCATGTAATAAGTTGAGGCCGAATAGAAATCGACGTTCGGATAAAGCCCCTTCTCACGCATCATCAACTCTTCCAGCGTACGCGACATCTCGTACCACTTCGTATCGCCTGCGCGCTCGCCAGTTTCTTTCGAGAATCGCCGTAGATGTGTCGCGCGTGGATCTTCTGTTTTGTAGACGGCGTGACCAAATCCCATGATCTTTCGTTTGTTCGCTAGCGCAGACTTCAAGAAGCTCTCTACGCGATCGAGTTCCCCGATTTCGAGCAGCGTCCTCATCACATTCGTATTCGCGCCTCCGTGTAGAGGTCCGGAGAGCGCACCTATCGCGGCGACCACAGATGCGTAGACGGTTGCGAGCGTTCCCGCAACGACCCGTGCCGTAAAGGTCGATGCATTCAATTCGTGATCAGCGTGAAGGATCAGGCACACGTCGAAGAGTTTTGCATCTGCTGCCGAAGGTCTTTCGCCTTTTAGCATGTAGAGGAAATTGGTCGCAATGTTCTCATCTGGCAGTGGGTCGACTGGTTCGAGACCACGTCGTAATCGATCGCCGGCCGCGGCGAGAGTCGGAAACTGGGCTGTCAGTTTGATCGCAGTCTTCCGACTAATCTCCAGAGAAATGTCGCGAGATCTCGAATCATAAAACTCGAGCGCTGAGACTGATGTTCGCAACACGTCGGTTGGATCGGCGTCAGCAGGAATGCGTCGCAGGAGTTCGATTACTTCCTTCGCGACTCCATACGACATGCCGATTTCCCGCTTCAACTGATCAAGCTCGCTCTGGTTGGGTAGTCGTTTGTTCCAGAGAAGAAAAGCTACTTCTTCGAAAGTGGAATGCTCAGCGAGATCGTGAATGTCGTAGCCTTGATAGATCAGTTGTCCTTTGTCACCGACGACGTCGGAAACTGTTGAGGCGCCGACAACAACTCCCCGCAATCCGGTTGAGGACGGCGCACTAGCGGGAGGATCTTTTACGGTTTCAGCCATAACTATTTGGATTGACTGGAAGATAACAAAAGAGATTGCCGATTGCCAATTGCCGGTTGAAAGATCTTCTAACGTCCGGCGCTCAGTTTTAAGGAATCAAGACGGAAATAATTCCGATCGGCAATCGGCAGTCGGCAATCGGCAATGTCTTAGCCGGTTTCGAGTCGAACTAAATCACCGCGTTTCACTTTTAGCTTCTTCGCCGCTGAACGATTCACTGCTGCGATTTCAAGAAAACCTGCGCTGCCCCACACAGCAAACAGTTTTTCTTTCGATCCTCCCTCAGCAAAGAAACTCCTGAATGAAGTGATTGTCTTGTCTTTCACTCTTAGCTTGGCGGGAATCTCGTTCTCCATGGTCAATAACTCTCGGCTGATATTCGTCACACAATTCCCGAAGCGATCGATATGAATAATCCGACCTGCCCACACATGCTCCTTCGTTTTCCTCGGTCCCTCTGTCGACAAACGAACCTCGTCGGTAACCACAGGACCAAAGACCGTCGGATCCACGCCGGTCGACAGGTGTGCCGCCACCGGTGCGAAAACATCTCGACCGTGAAAAGTCGGACTAACCGGATGTCGCAAATAATCTTCGTTCTTTATATGAATCGTTTGGTGTGAATCCGTCTCGTAGAGATAACTGAACAGACCATTGTCGGGCCCAACAAAGAACTGTCCGCCACGTTTGACAATGATTGGCCTGCGCTCGGAACCGACGCCCGGATCAATCACAGCTACAAAGATTGCTCCTGGAGGGAATGCCGAATGTGCTGCGAACAGAGTGAAAGCGCCTGATTCAATGTCTTGAGGAGGAACTTCGTGAGTGATATCAACGATGGTTGCGTTGGGATTAATGGAGAGGATGACGCCTTTGACTGAACCGACGAAGTAGTCGGCGGTGCCAAAGTCTGTGAGAAGGGCGATCATTGCCGATTGTAGCTTGGAGATTTTAGATTGGAGATTGTAGATTGCCGACTCCTGACAAATCTCATTAATAATCAAGACGGCGAATAATACCAACCGGCAATCTGCAATCTAAAATCTCCAATCTAAAATCGGCAATGATTCCTGCTCCCGCCGCCTGATTTACAGTCCGTTCGTATCTGTCGAGGTACGAATCTTCAACTGTTGTCCTTGCTCGAGTCGGATGTCTTTTCCGCGCTGACTCATGACGCCCGCGCTTCCGACACCACCACCGATGGCGGCGCCAATAGCTGCGCCCTTACCACCACCGGCAATCGCGCCAATGATTGCGCCGATGCCCGTTGCGGCACCCACTTTCGCTACGTCATCCTTCGTTGAATCACCACCGCGAACACCACCTTCACGATCAACTTCTGTTTCGTCCTGGCGACCCATCGGGACCACTTCAATAAGCTGAGCGCGCAAGCTTGTTGCACGGTTGTCGGAAAAGCGGATCTGATCGAACGTGAGCTGTAGTTGTGCCACACCTTTCACTTTGCCTGGTCGCCTAACCTGACTCACATGACCATCGATCACAGCTGATGAGAGGTTGCGTGGTTCAAGCACTCGAGCCTGAAACCGGTCGCCGGCCTGCGTTATATCCGTTGAGAGTGGGTTTAGAAGTTCCACCACTAAAACTGTATCGCGCGGAATTGACACGTTTGCAGACGAAGTACTTCCGGTATCCGTTGTCGTTGTCGTCGCTGTCGTGTCTGCTGTGTTGTCCGCGTTTCCAGGAACTGTTGCTGCGACCTGGCCTGAACCCCGCCGTTTGAAACCGGTGGGCAGGGTCGAATCGAAAGTTCTCTTCTCGTAGCCTGCTGTGTATCCCGCTTCAAACCCCTGCTGGTAACCGTCACGATAATCCTCGAGTGGTCCCCACGCTTGATTGTAGGAACGATCAGCTCGTTGATACTCATCCTTATTCTGATAATCCCGTGCCGCGTTCTCAGTGATATCTCGGAAACCTGCATTGTAGCCGTCTGAATACCCTGTTCGATAACCGCGTTCCAGCGCCGTTGATTGACCCTGTGATGCAGTTGCCCCGCTGGAGATGAAAGGCAGGCCGACTGTGGCAAGGATCATCGCCACCAATAGAGCCAGGGGAAATCTGGAGTGTTTCATTTGTTTAGTCCTTCCGAAGATTTTACGACCATGAATCGCCGTAAGTGTCTTGGGAGAGCCAACCTTAGCAACGACCGAATGCTAACACCTCTAACTTTGTGTGGACAATCTAAATGTGCTTGACGCTCCCCGTTGCACCTTCCTAGACTCGCTTATACGAGAAGCGCAGGATGAGACCAGTCGTCTGATGCATTCAGGGGCATCGGAGGTTGGAATCAGGCCACAAATTCAATGTCACAACGCCGGATTTACCTGGATCATAGCGCCACCACCCCCGTCGACCCGCGGGTGGTCGGGGCAATGCTCCCCTATTTCAGCGAGAACTTCGGCAACGCCTCGAGTGTCCATGGATATGGCCAACAGGCCCGGGCCGCCGTAGATCGAGCGCGGCGGCAGGTCGCTTCCCTAATCGGCGCGAAACAAAACGAGATAGTTTTTGTGTCGGGCGGTACTGAGGCGAATAACCTTGCGCTGCGCGGCATCACTCAAATAGCCGGCACTGCCGGAAGACATCTCGTCACGTCAGCGATTGAACACCCGTCGGTACGTGGTGTCTGCGAACTGCTCGAGAAGAATGGTTGGGCAGTGACGCGTTTGCCTGTGTATCGAAACGGCACCGTCCGCATCGACGAGTTTCGATCAGCATTGCGCGACTACACTGTCCTTGTCAGTGTGATGATGGCCAATAATGAGATTGGGACGATCCAGCCGATTCGCGAAATTGGCGACGAAGTGCGTAAGGCACGCGAGCACGGTCAGAAGATCTGGTTCCACACGGATGCGGTCCAGGCCGCAGGTCGGTTGCGAGTAAATGTGGAAGAGCTGGGTGTCGATCTGCTGACGTTGTCTGGTCATAAGTTGTATGGACCTAAAGGTATCGCAGCGTTGTATGTTCGACGCGGAGTTAAGTTGGCGCCTCAGATTGTCGGTGGGCATCAGGAACGGGAACGTCGCGCCGGCACAGAGAATGTACCGGCGATTGTTGGCTTCGGCACGGCTGCGAAGTTGGCTGCTGAGGAGCGCGAGTCGAGAAACGTCCATGACGTTGCGCTGCGCGACGCGTTCGAACAGAGAGTATTGGAATCGATTTCGGATATCGAGGTGAACGGAGATCGCGAAAGCCGTCTTCCACACCTTTCGAACATTTCATTTCGCTTTATCGAGGGAGAAGGATTGCTCATTAACTTGGATTTGAAAGGTGTTGCGGTATCCACGGGTTCCGCGTGCTCTTCGGGTACGCTCGAACCGTCGCCGGTGATTCGCGCGCTTGGTCTAAATGCAGAGGAGGCGCGTGGTTCTATTCGCTTCAGTTTCGGTAAGGACAACACGATTGAAGACGTCGACTACACCGTGGAGGTTTTGCGAGACGCCGTTGCCAGGCTTCGAGAACTGTCGCCATTGAATAAGACCCGAAGTCTGACGGGTGTTCCAAGGTGACCTACTCCGCAACCTTCAAAGATCACCTGGCGCATCCGCGTAACGTCGGTGAACTGTCAGCAGCGGATGCCTCGGCCGAAGAGACAAATCCGATGTGTGGCGATCGCCTGCGACTTTCGTTGGCTGTGCGACATCACCGAATCGAAGAGGTGAAGTTTCTCGCGTACGGATGCCCGCCAACTATTGTGTGTGGCTCAGTGTTAACTGAACTGCTCAAGGGACAAGAAATCGCGAAGGCACTGCAATTGACTAAAGCTGATCTTCTCGCTGCTGTCGGTGGACTGCCATCGCGAAAACATCACGCTGCAACTCTGGCGATAGAGACACTCCACGCCGCTCTCAGCAAGAACAAGTCAACGTACAGAAAGGTCAGCGATCAACCCACGTCAGCATAACTCAAGTCAGATCAATTGCAGGTTAGGAAGGGCGGTTCACCCCGCTCAAGGCTCATAACACTCAACGCTCATCACAGAGTACAACGTCCAAAACATCAACACTCAATCTCCTTTGAAACAACTTGAGTTATGCCAGTTCGACTTGAAGGTCGATATTATCTACGCCGCAAGTTGGGACTGAAGCTCCGCGTTAGGATGCTCATCTGTGCGGAGTCGCCACCGTTCGCGGGCGTGACGCGCCCGGATCGACAGTTTTTAGTTTGTGATACTCAGGCCCGCAGAATCTTTTCGGTTCAGTCCCCAACACATACGTTCTCGTTCTGACAACGGGACATGATTCAACGGCAATCAGTCCAGTTGTTGGATCGATATCCAGAGTGATTGTCCCTTCCAAACGCGCACCATCGGGTGTTGGCGTCGATTTCGATTTCGGAGGTGAGGGCGAGACCTGCGGCAACGGCTCGTCAGAAATGGTCTCGTCGGGCGTGGGTTGCTGTTGCTCCTCCGGACTAGGTTCCGCCGTTGTCGTCGATTCAGTAGTGTTTGGACCAGTGCCAGTGATAAAAAGTTCGACACGTCTGTCAACATCTTCTGGGGTTGCGACCTCGCCTGTCTTCGGATTGATCTCAGCTTCCTCGACACCAGCGGGCTTTTCCCAATCGCCACCCCATTCCGGATGGTCGGCTAAAGCAGCACTCATAAAGTCGCTCCAAATCGGCAGCGCCGAATTGGCCCCCGTGAGTCCTAGCTGCGAGCCATCATCAAATCCCACCCAAACAGCGCACACCAGGTTCGGCGTGTAACCTGCAAACCATCCATCGCGCGATGTCCCGGTCTTTCCTGCAAGCACTGCTTTCAACCCACGCGCTCTTACTTTAGCCGCCGTACCGCGATTCACCACGTCCTTCAAGAACGAAGTCATCACATAAGCTACTTCCGGCTTAAGCACTTCACTGCGTTGTGTGGTCGGTGCAGCGAGGGTGACGCCATCGCCGGTCGTAATGCGATTGACGGCGATCGGTGTGCTACGTGAACCCAGGTTCGCGAAAGCCGTGTAGGCCGACGCGACTTGCAACGGAGTAGCTTCGCTGGTGCCGAGCGCCATCGCTGGATACGCACGCGGCGGCTTTGGTAATCCGGCCTTCGCGGCCAGGCTCATCACACGCCCGATCGTAACTTCCATCGCAACTTCCACCGTTACAACATTCAAACTGTTTACAAGGCCATCCCGTAAGGTGACAGGTGCATGCGTATAGGTATCGCCAAAGTTTCCCGGCGAATATTGCTGATTGTCGAACGTGAATGTCTTCGGCTCATCCATGTAAGTTGTCGCCGGAGTGATGACTCGCGGAATGGGATCATAAGCAGTGTTCAACGCGGTCGCATAAACGAAAGGCTTAAAGACCGAGCCCGGTTGCCGCATTGCATCAGCTGCGCGATTCAACTGGCTCTTTGAATAATCGCGTCCGCCAACCATCGCAACGATTTCGCCGGTCTTCGCATTCATGGCGACCAATGCTGCTTGCAATGTGCCCGGTGCGAATCTCTTCTGTTGCACCTTGTCCAATTCACCCAGCTGTTTCGTTAACGCTGCATAAGCGGCACGCTGCAAGTCCATATCGATCGTTGTATAGACGCGAAGGTGTTGCGTTCCTGCACCGGCAATCATGTCGCCTAACTGGTTCTGCACGTAATCAGCGAAGTATGGCGCGTCGGACATGTCGATACGACCGCGCACAGGGGCGACCTTCAATGGTGTCGCTTTTGCTGTGTTTGCTTCATCCTGAGAAATCGCTCCCGTCTCCGCCATTGAGTCCAGAACCTGATTACGCCGTGAGGTCGCTGTCTCTACGTTCTTGTATGGGTTGTAGCGATTCGGGCTTCTAATCAAACCGGCGAGCATCGCTGACTCGGGTAAAGTAAGATTGGTCACGTCCTTGTTGAAGTAGGCGCTCGCCGCTTCGCCCATCCCATTGATCGAGAAACCTGCCTGCTGGCCCATGTATGCCTGGTTGCAATAGAGCTCAAAGATCTTCTCTTTACTCAACCTCGTCTCGAGGATAATCGACATGTAGGCTTCCGAGATCTTTCGCTGCGGCGTCTTCTCCGGCGACAGCAACAGGTTCTTTACGAGTTGCTGTGTGATACTCGAGCCGCCCTGTCGAGCCAACGGGGAATTTGGATCGGTGTCATATCGACGAACAAACGCCCGAATGATGCCACGAATGTTTACTCCGTAATGATCAAAGAAAGAACGATCTTCGGTTACTGTGATCGCCTTCACCAAGTGCGGAGGCAGGTCACTGAATCCGATAACTTTGCGCTTCGCTCGTTCTGTTCCGGTCACAGAACTAATTAACTCTGGCTCGATCCACGTACGTTGTAGCGCGCCACCTCCCTCAAGATCCGTCAACGACGCAATTGATTTTGCGTTACGAGAAAACTGAACTCGCACATGATGAAATTGTTTTTGGCCATCAACACTTGATGCGCCACTCGGCTCAATCTCAACCGTGCCGCCGTTCAGAAGATATCGGCCACGCGAGTTGTCAGCTTGCTGAGCTTTCTCAACGTACCCGGCGCGTCGCAAATACTCGATTAATTGCTCAGGCGAAGTTGATTCGTTTATGCGAAGTTGTTTCGGGGCGGCGTAAATGCCGGCCGATCGAGTGAAGACTTCACCTGCTAGTAAGTTGTCGATTCGTGCGGAGAAAACTGTCCAGTAGTAGATCAAGACGCCCAAGACGATGGCGCTGACAAAGACAATCGGAATGATGACAGGCGCACTAAAAAGACGACGAAGAGATCTGCGGACGAAACTTTGGTCGGGTTCGGCGTAGGCAACGAGTCGGCCGGTGCGGGGATTACGACTCAGTCTGCCCTGGGGCACCTCATTCGGTGGATAACGTACCGGCATACAACAAAATAATCCGGGCTTTTCAGCCTATCCTAACGCCCTCCTAACTATTCGGTATACGTAACATTCCAACGGCGGTTCTGTCGATACGTGTTTGACAGCCCTAATGGCATTAGCTAACGTGACCGCCAATTGCCGCAACCATTTTGATGCCGCTTTCCCTGTATGAGTCTAACACCTTCAGGCCCCGGGCCTTTCGCTTCCAGACGCTGGGGAATTCGGTTCGTTTTTGTAGCGGTAGTCGCAGCCCTCGCCGTAGGCACTACCATGTTTCGGGCGATCGAGGGCTGGTCTATACTTGATAGCCTGTATGTGACTGTGCAAACGGTTACGACCGTAGGTTATGGGGATCTAACCCCTCGTACGACTGCCGGACGAGCGTTTGCCGCGGTTTTCATGCTCTTTGGCGTTGGCCTCGTCTTGTATGCGCTTACGACCGCAGTGCAATCGATTGTTCAATCGGAACTGCTTGCGACCTTTGGTCAACGCCGTCGATCACGAAAAATGAGCCGATTGCAAAATCATTTTATCATCTGCGGCGCGGGCCGAGTTGGGTCACATCTTATTCGTAACCTGACCGGTTCACGCGAGACCTTCATCGTAATTGAACGAAACCCTCAGATAGTCTCTGAACTCACGGAGTTGGGTGTCACTGTGCTGGTTAGAGACGCGACCCTCGAAGAGAGTCTGCGAGAAGCAGGCGTTGAGCATGCACGCGGACTTGCTGCATGTCTTCCTGACGATGCTGACAATGTGTATGTCGTGCTAACCGCACGCGACCTTAATCCGAACCTTCACATCGTCGCTCGCGCTGTTGAAGAACAAGCTGAACCGAAACTCATAAGGGCGGGGGCAAATCGAGTTGTTGCGCCGACAATCATCGGCGGTCATCGAATGGCTGTCGCGCTAACGAAACCCGCAGTCGGTGACTTTATTGATTCAGCGACAGCCAATGAGCTGGATCTCGGATTTGAACAACTCGAAGTCGATCATGGTTCTCTGCTGTGTGGAAAAAAACTAAAAGACACGACGATCCGCTCAGAGCTGAACATCGTGATTGTGAGCATCCGGCGCAGTGACGGCCAAGTGATTTTTAATCCGAGCGGTGACTATGAAATAAGAGGCGGTGACCTTCTAGTAGCAATTGGAGACGGCGGAGCGCTTCACAAACTTCACAAACTGACGCGCACCGATACTGTGAAAGGATCAATGATTGGGGTCTAGCAATTCTTCTGGACGGTCTGAGCATTGCCCTCCTCTTAGCCAATGAAAACACTTGTAACGGGTGGAAGTGGTTACCTGGGTACGCACGTCCGCAGGTTTTTTTCTGCTGATGACTTTTCCCGTCGAGCGAATCTGAACATCCTCGACGAGTACGACGTGAGGAAAGCAGCGGATTACGACGTCGTAATTCATCTTGCTGCATTCCTCGACAAAGATCCTGGTGCCGCTGATCAGTGTTTTCATACAAACGCTCAAGGCACGGCGAATGTGATCCGCCATATGGCGCCAGGCTCCGTTTTTATCTACGCATCCACGAAGGATGTCTACGGTAGCCACGCGAGTAATTACTCCGAGGTACCCGAAACGTGTTCGACTCAGTACTGTGGGCAATCGGCACTGGAATGGTCGAAGCTGCTGGGTGAGAAATATGTCGAGTATTATGCGGCGCAGCAGCGTGTGCGTGCGTGTATCTTTCGATTGTCCGCTGTGTATGCGCGACCGACGCCGGGAAACGAGAGTGGTTTTGTCACGCACTACGTCGAATCGGTAAAGCATCGTTGGCCAATTCGGCTTCCGGGGGACGTCGATCCTGTTCGAGACATTTTGTTCGTTGACGATTTTTCGCGCGCGTGCGAATCGTTTGTAGAGTCGGCGCGTCAGTTTGGTCTTTATAATTTAGGCGGCGGCCGCACAAACGCCGCGCCACTGCGTGAGATAATCCGAACCATAGGTGAAATGATCCAGGTGGATCCGATCGTCGAAGACGATCCTTCAATACCGGCTCCAGTGCCTTTGAATTACGTTTCCGATTTGTCGCACATCCGGAACGAGTTGCGCTGGCAACCAAGCACTACTATTGAAGATGGACTTCGTATGTTGCTTTAGGCATAGTCGCTGACTTTTGAAGATTTTGAGCACTGAGAAGATTCAGAGAGTTGTAGTTCGCGGCACAAACTGGGTCGGCGATTCAGTGATGACCGTTCCAGCACTTCGTGCCCTGAGACGACTCCTGCCCGATGCAGAGATCACCTTGGCGATTCGACCCTGGGCGCGTGGCATCTTCACCCATCAGAAATTTGTTGACAAGCTGCTCATCTATGATCGAAGCAGCGCTTTGAGCGTGATTACCCAGATTCGCGAATGGAAGAAGAGGCAGTTTGATCTGGCAATACTCTTTCAGAATGCTTTTGAAGCCGCGGTGATTCCGTTCTTCGCCGGCGTGCCAAGACGCTTCGGTTATGCAACTGAATCACGGCAGAGACTCTTGACCGATCCTGTTCCCCTACCCGACTGGCGCTCGACGGAACACGAAGTTTTCTATTACCTGTATCTGATTGCCGCACTCGAACAATCCCTATTTGGATCAAACACTGTGTGCGAGCACGAGCCGGATATCGAACTAGAGCTCCCGGAGAACAACCGAAAAGAAGCGCGGGAGATCCTGGCCCGGACCGGCGTTACGACGGAACGTTCGATAGTTGCGATCTGCCCAGGTTCAATCAATAGCCGCGCCAAGCGCTGGCCCACCGAGTCGTTCGCAAAACTGGCGGATGAACTAATTGATCAAGGTAAGCAGGTTTTGCTTGTCGGTTCGAAAGACGAAGAGGATGTTACGTCTGCGGTAACGAGTCGGATGCGCAACCCGCCGGTACTGCTAACCGGGAAGACGACGCTGGATGAGTTAGTTGCGATCCTTTCGATATCGGATTTAGTGGTTACAAACGATACTGGCCCGGCTCATATCGCCGCTTCGCTCGGCCGGCCAACACTAGTAATCTTTGGTCCAACAAACCCGTTGACGACGCGTCCATTTTCAGCGCAAGCTGAAATCGTGCGTCATCCTCCCGATTGCGCACCGTGCATGCTTCGCGATTGTCCAATCGATCATCGGTGCATGACTGCGATTACAGTCGAGGAAGTGCTGGAGCATTCGGTGGCGCTGTTGAAGCGAGCGAGCTTTACGAAAACCGTTAGGAGTGTTTGCGACTCAGTTGCGTAACATGAGGCGTCCCGCAGTTTTTATAGACCGCGACGGAACGATTTCTGAAGAAGTCGGCTATGTTAACCACCCTTCGCGATTCCGGATTTACCCCTATTCGTTCGAGGCTATAAAACTCTTGAACGAGAACGACTGGCTAGCGATCGTCGTGACCAATCAAGCGGGTGTCGCGCGCGGATACTTCTCTGAAGATGTCGTGAAGGAAATTCACCAGGAAATGAATCGGAAGATGATTGAGGAGTCCGCTCGACTCGATGCGATTTATTACTGTGCCCATCATCCATCGGTAGGTAAACCGCCTTATCGCTTAGACTGCACATGTCGCAAACCGAAAGCAGGTCTTATCGAACGCGCGGCAAACGATTTTGAGATCGACCTTCGATCTAGTTGGATGATTGGCGACAGATACAGCGACATTGAGCTGGCACGAAATGCGGGACTGAACTCAGCGTTTGTTCTGAGTGGCTACGGCCGAGGCGAATGGGAGTATCAGCGAGCGGGTTGGAAACACCAGCCTGACCTTGTTTCAGAAGATCTTCTCGATTGTGTCAGATCGATCCTGTCGAGGAAATGATTCTGCGAACTTTGCCCTTTGCGCCTTTGCGGGAAAGTTTGTCCGACGCTGAAAAAGCAGTCACCAAAATATTTTCAAGGAATGACCGAACTTGTCCGGGAGGACGAACTTTCCCGCAAAGCCGCAAGGTCGCCAAGAATACGACTGGTCTATCGAGGCGGCAAAGCCGAATACAGTGCTGACGACTTTTTTGCCACAAGTATTGGATCTGGAACGATCAAACTTTGAGTAACGAACGAACAATACTCCAGGAACGGTTGCTCAGTATCGTCCGCCGTTTTCCCCAGCGCAAACTCGTGGTCGTTGGCGACGCAATCGCCGATCGATTTCTTTACGGGTCGATTGCCCGAGTCTCGCGCGAGGCTCCAGTTTTTATCCTGCGCCACGAACAAACTCAGACAATTCCTGGGGGCGCGGGTAACTGCGCCGTCAATCTTGCCGCGCTCGGCGCACACGTCTCTTTGATCGCCGCTGCGGGAGATGACGAAGCAGGTCGGGAGCTCCGGAATAAACTCGAGAGCGCTCACGTCGACTCTGAGGGTTTGATAACTTCGTCTGAACTCAAAACGACAACTAAGGTGCGAATACTCGCCGGTCAGGTGCACTCAACTCGACAGCAAGTAATCCGCATCGACTATGAAGATGCTCCGTTGTCGGATGGTAATGTGCGGCGGTCGCTCAACAGTGCGTTGGATAAAGCGGCCAGCGATGCGGATGCTGTGATTATCTCCGACTACAATTATGGCGTCGTTGACGAGTCGGTTCTTGAGACGCTCCGCCAGGTCGCTGGGAAAAGAAGAATTCCGATTCTCGTCGACTCGCGCTTCCGTCTCGCTAGTTTGAATGGTTTCACTTCCGCCACACCCAACGAGGACGAAGTTGAGTATCTTCTTGGGGAAAAGATTGAGAACGCTTCACAGTTGGAGAAAGCGAGTGAAGAACTGAGGCAAAAGCTCGATTACAAGGCACTACTCGTCACCCGTGGAAGTCAGGGAATGATGCTTCTCGAAGGGGGAGTCGCTCCTTTGCACATTAAAGCCGTCGGCGCCGAATCGCCAGTCGATGTGACGGGTGCTGGCGACACTGTAATCGCCACCTTCGCCCTGGCACTCTCATGTGATTCGTCATTTTCTGATGCAGCTCGGCTCGCGAATTATGCGGGCGGCTTAGTCGTGATGAAACGAGGAACGGCTTCGATAACCTCGGCTGAGCTCGAACACTCCATTATTAATTCCGAGACATGACTGCCGACTCTCGAGTTTTAGGTCGAAAAGATCTGACTGATCGCGTTGAGGCGGCGCGAAAAGCGGGCGCGAAGATAGTTTTTGCGAACGGATGCTTTGACGTTCTTCATGTTGGTCATACCAGATATCTTTCTGGCGCTCGTGCGTTGGGCGACCTCCTGGTAGTGGGAGTCAACTCTGACGATCAGGTGAGAATTCAGAAAGGACCGGGACGACCAGTTCTTCCAGCAACGGAGCGCGCCGAAATGGTTGCTGCATTAGAGTGGGTTGATTACGTCACAGTTTTTGAGGAACCAACGGTCGAGCAGTTACTGCTTACCCTGAAGCCCGATATCCACGCCAAAGGAACCGACTACACCGAAGAAACTGTTCCGGAACGCGAGGTCGTCCGTTCATATGGCGGACGTGTGGCAATTGTCGGCGACCCAAAACACCATTCGACAACGTCGCTGTTAACTCGATTAAGAAAGTAATCACTAGATGCGGAATCTATTTACCACCCTCGGAACCGTTTTGCTTATCGGAGTAGTCTCGGGCTCTGTTTGTGCGCAGAAAGGAAGAGAGCGTTTCGATCCAAATGGTACATTTTGGATCATTGGCCAACCTCCATCCGATTTTTCGGATTTTAGTGCCATTAATCTGAACGCCAGGCGTGTACGTTGGCTTCCGTCACCGGGTGTCCAGCTGAATAACGGCCGACTATTCCGTTTCCAGCAACTGAGTGTTAAGCGCGAGAAGTTTACGTTCGTGACGACGCAGGTGCGCGGTGTGTCGTATAGTTTTTCCGGTCGCTTCTTGAAGGGGGGCGTCTTCGCCGAGACAGTGCTCGACGATCAGAGCCCGGTGCTTGAAGGGGTCCTGATTAAGTTTGTCTCAGGAAAAAAGGTGGCTGAAGAAAAACTTCAGTTCGGCTACTTCGGAGGAACTTAGTACGAGGCGGCCATGGTGGGCCCGCCGCCTACAAAATTGTTAATGCGAATCCTGATTGTCAAACTTGGCAGTATTGGCGATATAGTCCACACGCTTCCCGCGCTGGCGGCCTTGCGAGCAGCGATGCCCCAAGCGGAGATCTCCTGGGTGGTAGAACACCGATCCTCAGAAATTTTAAAAGACAACCCGATTTTGGATCGCCTCATCGAAGTCGACACGAAGGCGCTGAGGCGCGGGCTGATGTCTGGGGAGACGCTGCGGGCACCGCGCCAGCAGTTACGTCGGTTACGCGCCTCGGCCTTCGATGTAGCACTCGATTTTCAAGGACTTCTTAAATCGGCTTCAATTGCGCGCCTTTCCGGCGCGCGTCGTGTTTTTGGCTACTCCCGCGACGGACTCAGGGAGCCAGCAAGCGCTTTCCTTCTATCCAAGAAAGTCTTTGTTCCTAAGAAAACGCACGTAATCTTCAAGGCCTTGGAGTTGACACACGGAGCGTTAGGCGTCTCCGTACCTACACGTCCCGATGAGTTAAAGTTTCCGATCGGGATTAGTGATGGAGATCGCGCTTTGGCAAAAGCAGCCGTGGGTGACTTGGGCGGAGAGTTCGCCATCCTTAATCCGGGGGGTGGCTGGCCAACGAAACTTTGGAGTCCGGATCGTTTTGGTGGATTAGCTGACGCGCTCTGGGCAAGTTTTGGTTTGCGGACCCTGGTTACTTACGGACCCGGCGAAGAAGCATTAGCTGAGAATGTTCTAAAGTCGTCAACATTGGGCGCAGCTCGTAGTGTCAGCCTACCTCTCAAGGGTTTTTACGCTCTGGCTGAATTGAGCAGGGTCTACATCGGCGGCGACACAGGACCCACGCATCTCGCGATCGCCGCCGGTACGCCGATTGTCGGGTTGTTTGGACCAACAGAGTGGTGGCGCAATGGAAGCCCTCGACCTGAAGACATCTGCGTTGAAAGAACTGATATCGATTGCCGCGTGGATTGTCACCGGCGATCGTGTTCAAAATGGATTTGTATGGATATCGAAGTTGAGCGAGTCGTGCGTGCCGTGGAAACCAGAGTTTTCGGTCAGACGACATCAAGCCGCACACTTCCCTTGGCCGGTTAAGATGCGAAGAGGTGGAACCTGGATTCAGCGTTGGCGCGTGCCGCTCGGCTTCGTTTGCGCATTTATCTTCATAGTCCTGGCGAAGCCGACACCTCGGACACTCCTCGTCGGTGCCATTGTTTCAGTTGTCGGTCTCGCTATCAGGGCCTGGGCCTCAGGGCATATCCGAAAAAATGCGGAGTTAGCTATCTCCGGGCCTTACGCGTACACGCGAAACCCACTCTACCTTGGCAGCTTTCTGATTGGTCTTGGGTTTACGATTGCATCGGGTCGCATTGTGCTGGCACTCGTGTTCGCAGCGCTGTTTCTTGGCATCTATTTCCCGGTGATGCGCGTCGAAGCCACTACGCTTGCTGGGCTTTTCGGCGAGAAATATGTCTCATACAAGCGCTCAGTGCCGCTATTCTTCCCGCGGCTGATTCGTTATCGGGGCGAAGAGACTTCTGGAGTAAGATTCGATAGTAGTCTTTACCTTCGCTATCGCGAGTACCGAGCCGCACTTGGTCTCGTCGTCGCTTGGGGGCTATTGTTAATAAGGACGTATTACATTAAGTAATCACAGATGCGCAGACTCACGTTATTCATAGTTCTTACTATCGCCCTCGCAATTTGTGGTGTAGCGATCTCCCCTTTTGCTGCCGCGCAAAAACAAACTGCCGGCAACGACAAACACCCATTCGAACCAGCCGAGCAGCTCTTCTACGAAGCAGAGTTCTCGCGTTCCATTTTTCGCAAGCTGGACGTGGCTGACTTTACCTTTAGTGCGGGTCGAGCGCCTTTAACTGACACAACCACTGACGTCAACAAGAGTCCCGCTCCTTACACGCTGGTGTTCAAGGCGGAGGTTTCCAGCAAAGGTTTCTTTACTCGTCTGTTCAATCTGAATTTCAAAGAGCGCGTCGAATCTGTCGTCGAGCCTTTATCGTTCACAGTTCAACGCACGAACATCCACGACGAACAAGGAAAACGGGTCAGAACAACCGAAACAACCTTCGATCGTTCCAAGGGGCGGATGCAGTGGACGCAGCGTGATCCTAACAATCCGACGCGGGAGCCCCGTCAAGTAATTACTGACTTCTCCGGACAACTGCAGGATGTCTTGTCGGCGGTTTACTTCGTTCGCACACAGCCATTACAAATCGGAAAATCGTTTGACATATTCATCGGCGACGGCGGCCGTGTATACAAAGTGCCTGTCCATGTCGTCGAGAAAAAGCGTATGAAGACGATCCTCGGTCGCGTGGATGTGGTCCGCATAGATCCCGAGTTGTTTGGGCCCGATCGAATCATCGATGAAGAAAAGGGTCAATTCTCTTTGTGGCTGACTGACGACCAGCGTCGCGTTCCAGTGGTTGCAAAACTTAAGACTGATTACGGCACTTTTGATATTAAGCTGAAGAAGATCACCTACGGACCGGCAAGTAACTAAATACCTACCGCACGCTTACGTGTGTCTCGGCAATGATCTTGCTGTTCTGATCAATCGTCCGCAACCAAAACTTACCAGGAGGAAGCATCAGCACCTTTTGATCACTTCGATCGTCGATAATGACTTGATCGACAGGAATCGCTGACGCAGGCTCTCCTTCCCGACGCGCTTGCACTAGTCGCATACCACTTCCCTTGCGAAGTTCTATGGGAATTCGAACGCATCTACGACCTAACGTCTGGTCCATCCAATCCGGACGTTCATCTTTTAACTTAATGCGTGGCCAGAAAATATAAGCGTCGAAGGAGCTAGACCCCAGTAATTTGCCTGCAGATGCATCGACAAAAATTGTCGGCTCTTTTACCAGGCCGCGCGAAGTGGCTGAACGATAGAGCGGGTCTTCTTCTTCAGCGGTCGAACGCTGACTCATGGAGGGAGCGTAAAGCGTTAACGGATTAATGCCGCTGAGACGTTTGAGCACAGAGGCCATCGGTGTCCATCCATCTTGCGCGGCTTCTTCGGCGGCATGTCCTCGTCCGCCGATGACAAAAACCTTAGCGTCCGGATCAATGTCAAATGTCCGCGCTTTGATATTTTCCGCCTGCGTGCGATCGCGAAAGCTCGCGTCGCCGGCTGGTCCACGTTCCTCCGTGTCGTAAGCAATCAGTTTATAGCCGAGGTCTTTTGCGACACGGACAGCTGACGCGAAAACAGGATCACGAATGTAATAGCCCGTCTCGTGATCCGGGTACCTGAAGTTGGGTTTCATCACCTGCTCAGTAAAAGTTTCAGCTGCGAGATAGCGATAACCTTGACGCCAAAGTATTCGCAACAGAGATTCATACAATGAACGCGTTTGCGGCAAATGATGCTCTTCCCCGTATATCACGAGCCTCGTCTTCTTCGCTTCACGTGTGATCACTTTAAGCGCGGCTTCGGGCTTGAAAGAGACAGGAATCTCAGCTTCCTTCATCGCTCTGCGTCGATAAGCCGGCAAGCTCATCGCCTGTATTCCCGCCAAAGGAAAGCCTAAGAACTCCTCGAAGTTGAGGCGAACCTCCGGATAGATGCCTGCGAAGATCTTCGACTTCAGATACTGCGGCTCGAGCTCGAGCATCGCAGCGTAGGTCGCGAGTGGATTTCCAGCTTCCAGGTCTTGTTTCTTTAGTAGTCCGGGAAAAACTAGCGGCTGTTCCTGAACGGCGATAGATACAATCAACATCAATGCAAGTTGGGCAATGATTTTGTTGCACAATTTCATATAGGTTCGCTCTAATCTTTGTGCGTAATATAGCGCAACGGCAATGCCGAAGACTTATCCACTCATCATTGGTCATCGCGGTGCTTCAGCTGTCGCTCCAGAAAACACATTAGCCTCATTCCGAAGAGCAATCGAAGCAGGGGCCGACGGAATTGAATTTGACGTCCAGCTTTCGCGCGATGGTGTGCCTGTAATCATTCACGACGACACACTGCGTCGTACAGGTTTGCGACCCGAACGTGTTGTCGAATTATCGGCTCAAGAACTACAAAACGTTGACGCCGGCAGTTGGTTTTCATCAACTGGCGAGTATCGCGGCGAAAAGATTCCGACGCTGCAGCAACTGCTCGAGGATTTTTCCGATACCAAGGCACTTCTTTATCTCGAATTAAAATGCAACGCTTCCGAGATTCCCGAGATTGTTTCTGCTACGGCTGATCTGCTTGAAAGGTATTCAATCGGTGATCGCACCGTCGTGGAATGTTTCGATCTGCCGGCCATCGAAGCTATGAAACAACGCGCTCCCGACATCAAGACGGCAGCTCTATTTGAACCACGTTTCTCAAATCCATCCAACTTGCTGTCGCGACAATCACTCGTCGCACGTGCCGTAGCTTCTGGGGCCGACGAGATTGCCCTCCATCACCGTCTGGCAAATAAGCGGACGGTCGAAGCAGCGCGGCACGCTGGGTTAAGAACCGTTGTTTGGACGGTGGACGATCCTCAGTGGCTGTCGCGCGGTAAGGAACTTGGCGTTGAGTGCCTGATAACAAACGATCCCGCGTTGATGGTGCGATACAGAAGCTAAGCCCACGCGGTTTGAAGCAATCAATCCGATTCGCGTACATTGCAGGGAATGACCCGCTCCCCTGCCCTGAAACGGTTCCTCGTTAGCTCCGACTATTCGGTCTACTATCGCAAGGCCAAACAGCTCAAGTTTCACTCGGCACCCAGCTCCGATTACCAGTTGCTTACTCCACTCCTGGGACATCTCGAGTATTCTGCCGGCGACGTGCGCGGTGAATTGTATTCATCGGACGTTCTGATACTTGATCCTCACACGGCGGTTAGCGTGACAGGAAACACCGTGGGGTTCTTGCAAGTGACCGTATCTTCTGCGGTGCTGGTTCAGCACGCCATCTCGATGCGTTTGATCCCACCAAAATCAACGATCGCGTTTCCAGTTGAGCCGCTTACGAATGACAAGACATTGAATCGGCTCCTCCTAAGTCTGCACAAGGAATTGCTGGCAGATGAGCCCGGGCGAGAAATTGTCATGCGAGCCATGGTAGAACAGCTATTGGTCCAGCTTCTGCGCCAACACTCAATCGCGCGCCGTTCAGACGAACTCGAGATCTCGCGTGTGGGCCTGCTCGACAGGAGAATTCGCAAGTCGATTGAGTTAATGCACAGTCAGATGGATCAGAATCTTTCGCTAAAAGACCTGGCCGCGGCATCGTATCTTTCTACGTTCCACTTCGCGCGTTTATTCAAAAAGATTACCGGAGTCACGCCTCACAACTACCTGGCCGGTATTCGCTCGCAAAAAGCGCAGTTGCTGCTCGCGGATCGTTCGCTTTCAATAAACGCGATCGCCGCTCAAGTTGGTTACCTTAGTTCCAGTCACTTCACGAAAGCCTTCCGCATTGCGACTGGGATCACCCCGAGAGAGTTTCGCAAGGCGCTGATCGACTAAAAGATTTCGGATTTCGGAATGCGGATTTCGGATTTCATGCTCTCGTAGATTGTTGTTAGATACCAGACGTAATCGCTGTGACCGAGCAACTCGACAAAACTACCGGGGCATTACACAACACGAAATCCGAAATCCGCATTCCCACATGCGAAATCGAGTCGAGCAATCCGGCGACGATAAATAGCAAGATCTCGCCCAAACAAGCCCGCCCTACCTGTATCATCACGTAATCACTAGTCAGGAGAGAACAGTCAATGGCAGTCGCTAAACAAACCGCGATCAAACCAGCAGAGGGAAAGCTTGGCGTGTTGCTTGTAGGTCTTGGTGCAGTCAGCACAACTTTCATCGCAGGTGTTGAAGCAATCAAGAAGGGCTTTGCGGAACCAATCGGAAGCCTTACTCAGATGGGAACAATTCGACTTGGCAAGCGCACCGACAATCGTGTGCCGCTTATTAAAGACTTCGTGCCGCTCGCTAACATTAAGGATCTTGTTTTCGGCGCCTGGGATATCTTCCCGGATTCGGCATATGAGGCAGCGCTAAACGCGGGAGTCCTTGAAAAAGAACTGCTAGCACGTCTGAAGGAGCCGCTGCGGAAGATTAAGCCGATGAAGGCAGTGTTTGACCAGCAGTACGTGAAACGGCTCAGCGGAACGAACGTAAAGACCGGCAAAAACAAACTCGAGCTCGCAAAGCAATTGATTGAGGAGATTGCTGACTGGAAGAAGAAAAACAAATGCTCGCGCGTGGTGATGATTTGGGCGGCTTCCACGGAAGTGTTTCTCAAGCCGCACGCGGTTCACAAAACGATCGAATCGTTTGAGAAAGCGATGCGCGATAACCACAAGGCAATCGCTCCTTCGATGGTCTATGCCTATGCGGCTTTGAAGTCGGGAATTCCGTTCGCGAATGGCGCTCCTAATCTGACCGTTGACGTTGCAGCTCTGATGACCTTGGCCGAGCAAAACAAGTTGACGATCTGTGGCAAGGACTTTAAGACAGGCCAAACTTTAATGAAGACGATCATCGCGCCTGGCTTGAAGTCGCGGATGCTGGGCCTTCACGGGTGGTACTCGACAAACATTCTCGGCAATCGTGATGGCGAGGTTCTGGACGATCCCGACTCCTTCAAAACAAAAGAAGAGTCGAAACTGTCAGTGCTTGAATACATCCTGCAGCCCGACGTTTATCCAAAACTTTACAAGGACTTCTCGCACGTCGTCAGAATCAATTACTACCCTCCGCGAGGAGACAACAAAGAGGGTTGGGACAACATAGATATATTTGGTTGGCTCGGCTATCCGATGCAGATCAAGATCGATTTCCTTTGCCGTGACTCGATTCTAGCCGCACCGATAGTTCTCGATCTTGCGCTGTTCCTCGATTTAGCGCAGCGAGCCGGAATGAAGGGCGTGCAGGAGTGGCTATCGTTTTATTTCAAGTCACCACAGACTGCTCCCGGACTCTATCCTGAACACGACATCTTTATTCAGCTGATGAAGCTGAAGAACACTCTGCGCCACCTGCGTGGAGAGGATTTGATCACTCACTTGGGTTTGGAATACTACGACTGAGATCATGCCGATTGCCGATTGCCGATTGTCGATTGAAAAAGAACGTCCGTCGTTGATAGCCTTTTGATCGGGAAGTACCGCCCCGGATAATTCCAATCGGCAATTGGCAATCGGCAATGACTTTTTCGGTCGCGCTTGTCTCAAAAGGTGCACCAGTTTTCCCAGCCGAAGCGAGCAGTTTCGTCCCTACATTAATTGTCAGCAGTCGTTGACAGGATTTGTCAGCGCGCCTTTACACGATCTTTACATAACTCGACGTTAGTGCTGGCGAATCAATATTTTGTGATGACAATTGTTCCGGAGTTGTATATATAGCATCCAGCCGAATCCGAGATGTCTGCCAGTTAGACCGGAATCGGAAAACTCTCCAATACGTATATGCATCAAGGAGGCTAACGGATCGTTCTTTGCATAGTTAGGGTTTGGCGAGTGGACCACTGTGCAATTGCACAAAGGTAAGCAGAGCCGAAGGGTTGCCCCGACCGCACTCGTTAGGAGAACGACGATGTTAGCTGAGATGGAAGTGACGAGAACACGAGACATGGAGAATATGGGTACGGTCTACCTTGATCCAGAACAAAAAAGCCCGCGTGCGCAGGATTTTGAAGAGCGGCTTTCTGCACGCATCGTTGGCCAGGAACGCGCGGTTAGGCGCATGAGCGGCCTCTACCAGATTTTTCTCGCGGGCATGAATCCACCAAACCGTCCGATCGGGACGATGCTGTTTCTTGGCCCGACCGGTTCCGGAAAGACTCGCGTGATTGAAGCTGCGGCTGAAGTTCTTTATGGCGACCCAAATGCGGTCGTAAAGATTGATTGTGCTGAGTTTCAACATTCACATGAGATTGCCAAGCTGATCGGTTCCCCGCCGGGATATCTCGGGCATCGCGAAACCTCGCCGATGCTCACGCAGGAGAACCTCGATCGCATGCACACGGACGATATGAAGGTTTCGCTCGTGCTTTTTGACGAGATCGAAAAAGCTTCTGACAGTCTGTGGCAACTCTTGCTGGGTATTCTTGATAAGGCGACGCTGACGCTCGGTGACAATCGCCGCGTCGATTTTTCGAAGACTATGGTCATCATGACGTCCAACCTCGGCGCGCGTGAGATGTCTGAATTGATCTCAGGTGGTATTGGCTTCGCGCCTGGCAAGGGTACCAAAACCCCTAACGACACTGAGGTCGATCAAAAGATCTATCGGACGGCAGTCGAAGCTGCACGGCGAAAGTTCTCGCCGGAGTTCATGAATCGAATCGACAAGGTCGTGGTGTTCCGGTCATTGAAAGAACATCACCTCCGTCAGATTCTCGATCTCGAACTGCAAGCGGTCCAAGATCGGATCATGCAGTCGGCTGGAACTAAGTTTGTCTTCCAGTGTTCCGAAACAGCGAAAGACATGCTGTTGAAGGAAGGCTTGGATTTCAAATACGGCGCGCGCCACCTCAAACGGTCAGTCGAACGTTTCCTGGTGTACCCGTTATCGAACCTGGTGGCGACGGGTCAAATCGGACTCGGTGATTTGGTCCATATTGATATCGAGGACAACAGCAACCGCCTGGTCTTCTCCAAGAGTTCAGGTGGTGCACTGATTCAGGAAATGCCGTCTGCCAAAGGGCAAGAAGAAGTTCCGGGCGAGTCGTTCTCAGGTGGCGTTGGCTTGCCGATACCGCAGGCTTCAAAAGCGGCGAAGAAGGGACACGGCCGCGGCGAAAAGCCCGACAGTCAGTGATCTCACAGTAAAGTTCAAAATCAAAATGCCGGCCTGGTTTGGGGCCGGCATTTTTATGTAATTCAACGCGAGATCTTTTTCAACGACTCGTAGGCGATTCGAGAGAGATAAGGGTCCGCTGAGTTCACGGCATCGTTAAGCGCGGAGACGGCTGTTGGGTCACCAATCCATCCTAATGCTGCTGCGGCCTCTCTACGAACATCATCGGAGAACTTCTCATTGCGTAGTGCCCCGACCAGCGCAGGCACGCCTGCCGCACTGCGAATCTGACCGAGCGCTGCCGCCGATGCACGAAGCACAAACTCATTTCGTTCTTGCTTCCCTTTCCGCTTCGATTGTCCAGTAAGGATCGTTGACAGCGTCACGACACTGGTTTCGTCGGCAATGTCTCCGAGGGCGACGGCTGCCGCCGCACGCACTCCATCTTCTTTGTCAGTCGTTAATCTTTCAGTTATGGCTGCAGTTGCATTCCGGCTGCGCGTCATTCCGAGGGCATAACACGCTTCGCGACGCGCAAATTCATCGCGGTCTTGTAGGAGTGGAAGCAGTACCTGGACGCTTTCCGCCACTGGTAAAGAAAGAACTGCCTTCGCCGCGACGGCCCGCACCATAGGCGATGCATCTGTCAGTGCTCTGACGGCCACCCGAGAGGCCTCTGACAAATGCATCGCACCCAATCGCATGACTGCGTCGCGCCGATCTTCGTCAGACGAAGACCCAAGTCGCTCCTGCTGTTTTTGAATCTCGCGTTGTGTCGGCGTGAGTGTTTCCGCCGACTGAGCCGCAGCAAGTGAGGGAATACAAAAGGATACGAGGCACGCCGTCAGCCCTGCCATCGCATATACAGAAAACTTTTTCAGCCAGCTGGTGCGCATTCAAATGGCGGCGTTTGCCTTTGCAGCGGCGCGTCGTTCGGCCTTCCTGCGAACTGCCTCCCATTCAAAGGCTTGTCTAGCTCTTTGATTCTCGCGCGCATCAGCCAACACCGCAAGCACCTCGTCTTCCCAGATCGATGGCACGGCGCGTGAGCGTCGCATCGACTCCATGATCGCGATGTAATCCAACACTTCCTGTACTTCTGAGTCGGTTAGCGAATCGAGTTTCAAAGCGAGAAACTGACGCTGGCTTGCTGACGTTGCCATTTCACAGTCCTTTGTTGTGACCTGAAAGCCAGATCGATTATCGATGTCAGTCAGTTGACGTAACTGTTGGGGGCTGAAATATACACGAGCAAAAAGGAGAGAGGCAAGATTTTGACGTGGTAGTGCTAGTCGATACGAGAGGCGATGCTATGCACGGTGTCGATTATTAGCACAGCTATCGGAGGATAGAGGATCAGATCCGGCACGACTAACGCGGCAGATGTGTAGGCCACCACGCTCGACTGCACTTCAGCTACCTGATGGCGGAACAGGCTGTTGAGGTCAATAAAAAAGTCCTGAGTGTGCCAACCAATATACAAACCGATGCCAGCACTCAGCGCGTATCCCACAAGGAGAAATGTATATGCCGAAAGGCGAGTGAAAGGCTGTTCCGGAGTTTCATGCTCACGGATGATCGTGTCCTGAAGCGTCTTTGGAATGTACGTGTAGTGTGCGAAGTACTCCTTCAAACGGGTTGTCAGATGCCAGATTCCAAGGACGAAAAGCGCTAGCACGATTGCTCTACCGAATGGGTTGAAGACTGACCAGAGTTGCGGACGAATTAATGCCAGGAAGAAGGTCGATAGGAATAGCGACACTGTCGTAAAGACGGCGCGTTGGCGTTCGCGGTTTTCCAGTCGATCCCGCTCGAGAACTTCATCAACCAGTCGATCCCATTTCGCCTGAATCGCTAGATTTCTGGCTCGTTTAGCGTGGGGATTGTTCGAATCGAAGATTGAGTAGCCGCGCGTTCTTTGGGTATTCAGTTGATCGTCGTAGTATGCGCGCTCTTGCGGATCGCTAAGAATAGTGTACGCCTTGGAGATTAGCGCAAATTGTTCTGCCGCGGATTTTGAATCGCGGTTCACGTCGGGATGATGTTTGCGCGCGAGCTTACGGTAAGCCGATTTAATCTCGGCCTGGGAGGCCGTAGCCTTGATGCCTAAGATTCTGTAGTAGTCGATCACTGTGCTTTCCTAAACTCTCTAAAAAGCCAGCGATGAATGACCTCGCACCCTGAGGAGACCGCTAATGGCCGGCGAAATTATACCACCATATTTCGAAATGATTGCTGCGCTTTCACAGAGAGTTGAGCAAAGCCGGAATCTGAGAGGGGTCCAAAGGGGCGGCCGGGAAAATTTACCTCGAGCGGCAATCGAGGGGGCGAGGACTTTGTAAAGGAGACTCGCACCCTTTGGTAATTGCCCTCTTAGTTAACAAGCATCATGCCACTCTCCCACACATCAAAATCCCAGCAAAATGCATTCAGCGTGTCCGCAATGGTACACAGCTGGAAACGACGTGTTTCCAGTAATAGACAGTTCAACGTTTAGCGGAAGCTCGATCCACGAAGTTAAGTAAGGTCCTGACCGCGATTCCTGTGGGACCCTTCGCACGATAAGGCTTAGCCTCGTCGCCCCAAGCCGTACCAGCGATGTCGAGGTGGGCCCAGGACAGTCCGTCAGCAAACTCCTTCAGGAATGCTGCTGCTGTGATTGTCCCGGCCTTTCGGCCACCGACGTTCTTAATGTCTGCAATGTCCGACTTGATCTGTTTTGAATACTCCTTATCCAGCGGCAACTGCCAGAACTTTTCGCCAACCTCCTGTCCGGATGCGATGATCTCGTTAATCAAATCTTGATCTGTGCCCAGTACAGCGGCGTTGACGTCACCGAGTGCGATTGAAACCGCGCCGGTTAGCGTCGCCATGTCGATGACTTTCGTGGCTCCAAGTTTTTTCGCGTAGGCAATTGCGTCTGCAAGAATCAAGCGACCTTCAGCATCGGTGTTAATGATTTCAATCGTCTTTCCAGTCATGGCCCGAACAACATCGCCGGGTTTCGTCGCTTTACCTGACGGCAGGTTCTCAGTGCACGGTGCGACTCCCAAAACAGGAATTGGTGGCCTAATCTGAGCGATAGCTCTCATCGCGCCGATCACAGTCGCGCCGCCCGTCATGTCGTACTTCATTAACTCCATGTTCTCGCCCGGCTTCAAAGAGATGCCGCCAGAGTCAAACGTCACGCCCTTGCCTACGAAGGCCAACAGCTCTTTGCCGTCCTCTTTATAGTTCGCCGGTGTATATTTGAGGATGATGAGCTTCGCCGGCTGATCAGAACCACGAGCTACGCTCAACAGCGAACCCATACCTTCCTTTTCCATACGATCTTCATCGAGTACGTCAACACTCAAACCAAACTGCTCAGCGACTTCGCGCGCACGCGTCGCCATGTCAGTCGGCGTCATCGATGCACCAGGTTCGTTAGCTAAGTCGCGCGTGAAGTTCACCGACTCGCCGACAACCTGACCTCGTTCGATACCGGCTTTGAGTGATTCACCTTTGGCGCCCTCAATCGCAATCACAACGCGGTCGATGCTCTTTTTGTCTTTGTCGACGGTGCGATATTTGTCTGGCTCGAAAACCCCTATCAAAGATCCTTCGACGGCTGCGGACGCGATCGCCTTACCTTCTCCTTGCGCCCGCGGCACAATGGCAATTGTCTTCGCGTTCTTTGACCGCAAGGAGCGAACAGATGTTCCCGCCATTTGAGAAACCTGCGCACTTTTGTAATCGGCCGCGTCACCCACTCCTACAAGTAGCAACCTTCGCGCCTTTAACTTGCTGTTTCCAACCAGGTGGAAATAAGCGGTTTCCCCTTCCTTGCCGCAAAACTCTTCAGACTCTATCGCCGACTTCACGAAGCCGCCGGACAACTCGTCCAACTTCCGAAGAAATGCTTCTGATGTCTTTTCGTCTTTGAAAACTGCAACGGCCAAAGCATGAACATCGATTTGTTCGTAAGGACCACCGCTGGCTTCAAATTGCATGTGAGTGTTATCTCCCTCATTCTTTTGTTCGATACTTAGCTTGGCGTAAAGGTGCCCTGCGCTCAACTATCGGGCAAAATTGTGCCGACTGACTCGATCGTTGCGCGATCAGTTCAGAACAGGAGCGGAGCGACTGCCTAACTGTCGCTACAGCCTGCCCGGTGGTGAGGCAGTCACTTCGCTCCTGTTCTGAACTGAAGAGCGTACGGCACATCTTGTCATTTGTTTCGTTCTTTCAGTTGAGCTCGCGCTTCGCGATCCATCGTTCTCTTGAGTTCAGTTTCTCGCTTGTCGTAAAGCTTCTTGCCGCGTGCTACTCCCACTTCGATTTTGATCCGGCCATTCTTAAGATACACCTGCGTTGGAACAAGCGTCATGCCTTGCTTGACTGAAGCATCATCCAATCTTTCGATCTCGCGTCTGTGTAGTAATAGCTTCCTCGTTCTCGTCGGTTCGTGGTTCAGACGATTGCCGTGAGAATACGGCGAGATATGAGCATTAAACAACCATGCTTCTCCCTCTCTTATCCCGACGTACGCGTCCTTTAATTGCACCCGTCCATCCATCGCGCTCTTCACTTCAGTTCCGGTCAATGCGATACCAGCTTCGTACTTGTCAGAAATATGATAGTTGTGAAATGCCGCGCGGTTTGCCGCGAGCACTTTCTCTTCTTTACTCATGCACCACTAACTCGTGGGATATCGAAGCTCATGCAGGGCGATGAGGATCGTTCGCGTTAATGTCGGAATTGATCTAACCAATTACAGAACCAGCAGCGGGAGTCTTAGTTCACTCCACCGGTCAACTTAAGATCCAACACATCGTGGCGAGTGATGATGCCAGTTATCCGGCCATACTCTTCCACTAAAACCGCCGGGCTGGTTTGCAGCTTCTTTGTTACCTCTGACGAACTTGCGTCGACATCGACGGTCGGAAAACTTCCTTCCATCACTTCACTAACAGCAGATGTCAACAGTTCACGGTTTCGCACGACTTTAGCAAGCACACGATTCTCACGCAGCGACCCAATCGCTCTACCCTCGTCAAGCACAGGAATCTGAGTCAACCCCAGGTCGTCCATCTTTTCGAGAGCGTCGGCTACTGTGTCAGTTGATCTAACTGAGACAAGTCCTTTCGGTGCTTGCGGCTTCTTAGTTCCGGTAATCAATCCGGCCGTGATTCGTTGCGGCTCTAACAGGCGCTTCTCTTTCAACCACTCGTCCGAATGATGTTTGGTCAAATAATGTTCGCCAGTATCGCAGACAATGAAAACGACTACTGCGTTTTCATCCAGCGTGCTTGCAACTCGCAGAGCTGCCGCGAGATTTGTTCCGGTCGAACCGCCACAGAAGATCCCTTCCGTTCGTCCGAGCATGCGCGACATCTCAAATGAGTCGCGGTCAGTGACGTTGACGACTTCGTCCACATACTTAATGTGAACGTTTGGGGGAACAATCTCCTGTCCGATTCCTTCGACCAGATACGGAGTAGCTTCAACGATCTTTCCAGTTTCTTTGTAGGTCTTGAAGATAGAGCCGTATGGATCAGCACCGATGATTCTTATCGCAGGATTCTTCTCTTTCAAAAATCTTCCCGTCCCCGAAATTGTACCGCCGGTCCCGAGTCCAGCGACGAAATGCGTGATCTTTCCTTCAGTCTGTTCCCACAACTCTGGTCCGGTCGTGCGGTAGTGTGCTTCTGGATTCGCTGGGTTTGAATATTGATCCGGATAAAAGGAGTTCGGGGTCTCGGCGGCGATGCGACGCGCGGTTGAAACGTAATGGTCGGGCGTTCCTGGTTTTGCTGAGACAGGAGTGATCACGACGTCGGCGCCAAGCGCTTTCAAGTAACGCGACTTCTCGACGGACGCTTTGTCAGTCATTACAAATATGCATTTATAACCTTTGACGGCAGCCGCAAGTGCTAACCCAATTCCGGTGTTACCAGACGTTGCTTCGATTATCGTGCCGCCAGGCTTCAGTATTCCTTCACGCTCGGCTGCCTCAATCATTGCCACACCAATCCGGTCTTTCACCGAATAGCCCGGATTGAGATTCTCCATTTTCGCCAGTATTTTTGCCTTAACGCCGCTCGCCAACTGGTTGAGTCTAACTAACGGAGTTCGTCCGATCAGACCCAACACGTTTTCGTGGACTTGCATAGTGTCTCCGGAAGAACGCTGGATTCGTAGAGGTGTATCTATAACAGAAATTCGAGGCGGGATGCTAACGAGGCGGAAGCGGGGATGAAGGATGAGGGATGAAGGATGAAGGATCAGAGATGGAGGGATGAGCGTAAACCTAAACCAGCACCACGCCGTCGTATTTCATCCTTCATCCCTCATCCCTCATCCTTCAAAATGTCAGGGCCCGGATGTGCTCTCCCCTTCACATCCGAGCCCCACAAGGCCACTCATCTTACAATGTGTGACCGAACTTGTTATCGAGCGCCTGTTAGTTTGGCGCGAGCAATCGCTCCAATCAATGCGCCCTTCTTTTGGCAACGACCATGCCAGACTCACCTGAAAGCGTGTCTGCACAGTTTTCCTTTATTTTTGACATTTCGGGTATTTCAGGCAGTCGGAAAGGGCGAAACGTCTCGACGATAAGGTGTGCGCTGGTTTATAAGAGTCACCTTTTGGGGTACTCGCAGAAGAAATTTATGGCTGAGACTGGAAGGCGAATACTAGTACTCGACGGCGCAGACGTTGAACGACTGCTGACGATTGACGCCTGCATCGATTTGATGGCCCAAACATTAGCCGATTTGGCGCGCGGGATTTTTCTTCAACCACTGCGAATGGTGGTGCGGCCGCCGGACGCAAAGGGTCTGATCGGACTGATGCCAGCATACCGCGGGAGCGACCCTGAACTATATGGGTTAAAGGCAATCTGCGTTTTTCCGGGTAATCCCCAGATAAACAAAGACGCGCACCAAGGCAGTGTCTTGCTCTTCGACGGCAACACCGGTGAGCTACTCTCGCTGATGAATGCTTCACCGATAACTGCTATCAGAACCGCAGCCGTCTCTGCGGTGGCGACGCGTTTGCTCGCTCGTGACGACGCTTCGCGTTTGGCGATTATTGGCGCGGGCGTAGAAGCAAGAAGTCATCTGCCTGCGTTAGCCAGCGTGCGCCAGATAAACGAGACTCTTGTGGTCAGCCGTACTCGAGCGCACGCCGACGCATTTGCTACGGAGATGACCGATTACTGTCACTTTCCGATCAAGGCTGTCGATACGGTTCAAGAGGCCTTGAAGGAAGCCGACATCATCGTGACGGTGACTAGTTCTCACGAACCTGTGGTTAAACGCGAGTGGATTTCACCCGGCACTCACATCAACGCCATTGGTACTCATTCGCCTGCGTCCAGAGAGATCGATGGCGCGACGATGGCTGCCGCCAGAATCTTTGTCGACAGGCGCGAGTCGGCTGTCAATGAAGCAGGCGATTACGTGCTTGCTGTTCAAGAAGGACTGATTAATGAGTCCAGCATCGTGGCAGAGATTGGTGAGTTGCTAGTTGGGACAAAAGAGGGACGCCGTTCGCGCGACGAGATAACACTTTTCAAGTCGCTCGGTTTAGCTGTTGAAGACCTGGCGTGTGCGCAGTATCTGTTTGGGAAGGCGCAGGAGGCGGGAGCTGGCACGTGGGTAAGCTTTTGAATTGAGATATGTCGTCTATTGATTTTGCCAGTTCACACTGCTCGAAGCGAGTGGTATCTACAAACGATTCAAATCAGCCGATCGCCTTCAAACACAACCGCATCCTGCCTGTAATGACATCCACGACTCTGCCGATTGTGCTGCGCGGCTTGCGCGACAATTAACGCAACCTCAACCGCGTTTCGTAACCCGATCAAGCCATCTGATAACTTTGTAGTGCGGTAGAAGGTCTCGATCTCGTTCCAGAGATGACGTAGCTCGCGGATTGCTCGCGATAAGCGATCGGCGTTTCGAACCAATCCTACGTAATGCCACATGATGTTTTGGATCGTCTGCATATCACCCTGGATCAACGCCGGATCAGGATCTGCACTTAATCCGCTTTCATCCCATCGAGGAATGTCTGCAAACGCGGGTCTCTGCGGCACGTTTGTAGAAAGTCGCTTCTCAATATCGATCGCCGTGCGATTTCCCCACACCAACCCTTCAAGAAGAGACGTTGAGGCAAGTCGATTCGCGCCGTGAACACCCGTGCAACTGATCTCGCCAATCGCGTAGAGGTTCTCGATGTTCGTATTGCCCCATTCATTGACGAGCACGCCGCCACAAAAGTAATGCGCTGCGGGCACGACTGGCACTGGCTCACGCGAAAAATCGATTCCGACCTTCAAGCATTGTTCGTAGATATAGGGGAACCTTTCGCGAATCTGATCGCTCGGCATGTGTGACGCGAGGTCCAAAAGCACGTGTGAGTAAGCGTGAGTCTCCATCTCATGGTGAATGGCTCGTGCAACAATGTCGCGAGGAGCAAGGTCTTTCCACTGCGGAGAATAATCAGCCATGAAGGGACGCAAATCCGGGGTTAACAACACTCCGCCTTCACCTCGAACCGCTTCGCTGATTAGCAATCCCTCCGCGCCTGGCGCAGCCAACGCAGTCGGATGAAACTGAACGTATTCGGCGTTTGCGATGCGCGCACCTGCTCGATGGGCCATCGCTAAACCATCACCGCGCGCGCCGGGAGGATTTGTTGTGTTGCGATAGATCCTGCCGAGTCCACCAGTGGCCAGCACTGTCAAATCAGAAAGATAGCGGTGAACCTTGCTTTCGGTTCGGGCAAAGACGTAACAGCCGTGACAAGAAATTGGTTGGTAGTTATCGAGTGGATCGCGCGAGTGATGAGGAAACGTGATCAGGTCAACAGCGGTCGCATTGGTTTCGATTTTGACGTTATCGCAAGTCTCGAGCGCGGCTGATAATCCCTCCATGATCGCTCTTCCGGTGGCGTCCCCGACATGAAGTATTCGCCGGCGCGAATGGGCGGCTTCTCTGCCCCAAAGCGGCTCTCCGGTCTCCGCATGATCAAACACAACGCCGGCAGTCTTTTCCAGAACTTCCGTTAAGAGAGGCGGACCTTCCGCGGCGAGGATGCGGGCGGCCTGTGGCGAACTTACGCCGGCTCCAGCGTCAAGAATGTCTTGC
This sequence comes from Pyrinomonadaceae bacterium, assembly GCA_035457565.1. GTDB lineage: Bacteria > Acidobacteriota > Blastocatellia > Pyrinomonadales > Pyrinomonadaceae > PSRF01. The sequence continues at coordinate 54,449 of DATIBJ010000220.1, forward strand.
AGTAGAAGGTCGGAACTATCGTCTAATCCGCTGCCGATGATTCCGCCCTGCGCGTATTTTGTGTTTGATTCCTGCGGTTCGGCGGCACGCGTGATAATGGTGATTTGGCGAGAAGGATTACGTGCGAGACGAAGCGCGGCAGTTGCCCCGGCAATGCCACCCCCGATGATAAGAACCTCTGTTTCAGCCACAGCGCCTCGATTCAAAAAAGAGAAAAACCATCCACAGATTAGAAACATTGCCGATTGCCGATTGCCGATTGAAGGAGTGCAAAGGGCCAATCGGCAATCGGCAATGTTTCTAATCTGTGGATGGTTTTCTACCCGATTGCAAGCATCCGCTCAACTGCGCGATAGGCCTTCCGGCGGATCTCTTCATCGATCTGAATCTCAAACTGCTCCTTCTGCAATGCGAGCAACGTGTCTTCGAGCGTGATCTCATTCATATGCGGACAACGCACGCTACAAAGACGTAGCATCTGTTTATCCGGATTGCTGGCTGCGACGTTGTCCCCCATCGAACACTCCGTTAGCAATAGGTACCGCGGAGCTCTCGTCTTTTCAACATAACGAATCATCGCTGTCGTGCTGCCAGAGAAGTCGGAAGCTTCAACGACGGCCGGGCTGCACTCGGGATGCGCAAGAATCACAACATCGGGAAATTGCTTACGCACGTTCTCGATATCCTCAACGGTAAACTTCTCGTGCACTTCACAACGTCCCGGCCAGCCAATCATCTGGTAATCGAGATGTTCAGGAAATTGACGTCGAGGATCACGCGTTGGAAAGATGATCTGCTTTCCGGTTTCGCGAGCGACATTGCCGGCAAGATACTCATCAGGGATGAAGATCACCTTGTCACTTTGAAGTGATTCAACTACGGCGACTGCATTTCCCGACGTGCAACAGATGTCAGATTCAGCTTTCACGTCTGCATAGGTGTTGATGTAAGTAACAACCGGCACTCCAGGAAAACTTCGCTTCAACTCGCGAACGTCGGCCGCTGTAATACTCTCAGCTAAAGAACAACCCGCTTTCGGCGACGGCACCAGCACCTTCTTCTTTGGATTCAGAATCTTCGCAGTCTCTCCCATGAACTTCACACCACAGAACACAATGATGTCCTGATGGGCAGCCGCCGCCCTGCGGCTCAACTCCAACGAGTCGCCGACATAGTCGGGGATCGAGTAGAAGAGAGCCGGTTCCATGTAGTTGTGACCGAGGATGAGCGCGTTTTTCTGCTTCTTAAGCCGGTTGATCTCGGTGGCAAGATCCGCCTTCAGCTTCAGCTCAAAATCCGGCACGGTGTCGGCAAGCTTCGACTTCAGATACTCATACATGCCCTCGGCCGTGGTCTTTTCAGCAATCATTGTTGAGCTAGACATCAATCAGATAACTCCCACTTCTTAGTTGATTCCACTGCCCGTTTAGTTTTCTGACGTCCACTTCAAACTGACATCAAAAACCGGCGCCGAATGCGTCAGCGCCCCAACGGAGATGAAGTCAACTCCAGTTTCGGCAACGGCTCGGACGTTTTGCAAAGTGATGTTGCCCGACGCCTCTAGTCTCGCGCGGCCTGCGTTCAGCGCAACTGCTTCTCGCATCGTTTCGACCGACATGTTATCGAGCAGCACCCGTTCGACACGAAGATTTAGCGCTTCGTGCAAATCGTCTAGCGTGCGCACTTCCACTTCGATCTCGAGTTGTATACCGCTCGCCCTGACTCGTTCGACCGCGGCAGCTATCGAGCCGGCGAAGTCGATGTGGTTGTCCTTTATTAGAACCATGTCGAACAAGCCGCTTCGATGATTCTGCCCGCCTCCAAGCCGCACCGCTAGCTTGTCGACTACGCGCAAACCAGGAGCGGTTTTGCGCGTGTCGAGGATCACTGCGCTGGTTCCCGCAACAGCGTCAACAAATTGGCGCGTCAATGTCGCAATTCCCGACATCCGACCAAGAAAATTCAGCGCCGTTCGCTCACCAGTTAACAGCGCGCGCGCCGATCCATCTACATGGGACAAAACCATCCCGACCTCAGCTAACGAACCGTCGTTGACGTTCGCGGTTAAGGTAACATCTTTACTTAACTGCTCGAAGACCATTGTCGCCACTTCGAGACCGGCAACAACTCCTGATTGCTTAGCAACGATGTTTCCTCTCAGCCGCGCGTCCACGGGAACGATACT
>DATIBJ010000221.1:0-3878 GCA_035457565.1 Pyrinomonadaceae bacterium
AAGCCCGAACCAGGGGCATAGCCCAAAACTCTGACGACTAGCTAACGGCGATGCATAACCATCGCCTACATCGGGACGGCAAAGCCGACAACATTCAAATACACTAACCTGGCGCGAAGACATTTCCGTCAACAAGGATCACGATCCTGCCTGTTTGATTGAACGATTCACTTTCGCCAGTTCTATGAACAGCTTCTCCAGCTGCGTTTCATATTCGGCTTCGGGCAACGAACTCTTGCGACCAATCAGTTGCTCTATCTCACCTTCAAGTCGCGTCCGCTCTTTCTGTAGCCTTACGGTGGTTGCGTTTGCCGCCGCTTGTTCGACGCTCAAGGAATCAAGATAAATCGTGCGCGCGAGGACGCCTTCGCCGCCCTCGGCCTTTTCGCGTCCCACTCCATCGCCGGTGTCTTCGAGCAACGCGTGTTCCGTCGCGAGGCGGCCCGCGCGAGTGTAGAACTCTGACGTCAAGCGGTTCGCATAAACAAATGCTTCGAGCACCGACACGTGACCATCCTGGTCTGTATCTGAGTCGTTAGCGCTAAGTGCGTTGATGAAGAATCCGGTAAATCTAGTCGCGTTAGTTTCCTGTCCATTCCTGGTGGCCGTCACGACGACGCGGCCCTTTGCCGAAAGTGTTTTGACGAATTCGCCACTCGCACTCGCCATATTAAAAAGAACGACGCGACGTGTGGGCAGTTGCGTCAGAAGATCGCTGTACTCGAGGGCTGATAAGTCTGGCCCAACCAGATTGAACTTCGCTTCTTTGCCGTCGTAGCTGCCGTGTCCGATCAAAAAAACAAATAGCACGTTATCGGCGGCGAGTTCGGATTTTAGTCCGTTGAATGTACGCCTGACTTCACCAGCGGTGGCTTTTGATTCTCCTGGGCCGGGTTTCTCGGCTAAGACTCGAACTCGTTCGCGAGCAAAGCGGAAACGGCCCGTAAGAACTTTTGTGAGTTCGGCTGACCATTGCGAAAACTGCTGCGCGTAAGGTTCTTCGCCGCCGGCGCCCACAATGATCACCGCAAACTTATTGGTATCTCCTCCGGCTGGTTGATTCGACGGAATTCCCTGTCCAACGGCAGGAGACATGACGAGTAAGAACAAACAGGCGCAGATGATCGCAGACACACACAAATCAAAAAAGTACTCGACTCGCTTCTTTTTGTGATCGGTGTTCATCTGAATAAATCTGAGGCTAGATTTCTATGCCATTCCTTCACGCTTGCGTAGAAACCATTCACCACTGAGCAAACCGATAATCAGCATGAAATTAATTGGCATGTCCCAGAGATCTTTTGTTACGCGTTCCGAATAGGGACTCTGCCGGTAAGTCAGATCGTCCAGCAACGATTGCAGCTCATTCGCCTGATAATACTTGCCTCCTGTTTCAGTGGCGATACGCTTCAACAGGTCACTGTTCTGTGCTGCGCCGAAATACTCCCGGTTTGCTTCACTCACGAGCAGGTTCGATGTCGCACTGATGGCGCCGACAGTGGCACTGTTCGCAGTTAAGTCGATTCGGTGCTGTCCGGGCTCATCCGCTTTGAACAGACCGACATAAGTGTTCACATCGTTGAGTGTCGTGAACGTCAACGGAACATCCACCGTGGCGCCCGATGGTTTTGTGATTCGCGCCGTCGCGCGTGCATCGTTGACGGGATTGAAGCGCTTGTCTCGGATGTCGGCGATGATGCGAACATTGTCGTCGACCGCGTAGACGTCTTGTTCTGCTGAGACTTCCGTTTGGAACGGCGAGGCGCTTACAAGATAGCGCAACGTTTGACGCCAAAAAGTTTCGTGCGCAGTGCTCTTCGCATCCATTCGCATCTTCCAACGCCAGGTGTCTGAAGCTGTAAGTGCCAACGTCTGACCACGACCATAGCGTTGTTGGACCAGAAGAGGGACAGTCGCGTTGGTGCCTGCTTTTCGTCCTTCAAGTATGACTGTCGCGCCCGGTTTTACAGTTGTGAGACCTTCAGTGATGGAGATCGGCGGCAGTTCGCTCCAGAGTTTTTGATTTGCTGCGCGATCTTCTTGCAGTCGTGTGATCGGATGCGTTTGCCCTGCTATCGTCAATTGAGGCTTGTAGACTGGATCGAAGCTGTTCGAATCATCGACGTTGCGTCCTTGCAGCGTTAACGGAAGAAGATCGTCGATCGGCGTCCCTTTGTAACGACCACCATCAAAAGCCAGTCGACCTCCCGTCACTAGCAAGCCGCCGCCTCGACGCGCGACAAATGCTTCGATGCTGCGCAACTGATCTGCTGTGAAGAAACCTGCTTCAACGCTGCCCAGGACGAGACCCTGGTACGAAAAGAGCTCTTCTTCTGTCTTTGGAAATCCCGTTGCCAGTTCGACTTGATTTGCAATGCCCTGTCGATAGAACTTATTTTCGCCTGTTCGTTGCAAGGAAATCAGAGTCACATTCTTTTCGTTCAACTGAAGCGACTCTCGAATCTTCCCCAGTTCCCAGCGCGGTTCGCCTTCCACATGTAAGATGCGCACCGGGCCTTCAATCACTTGTACAAGCGAATCCTGCTTGTTGTTTTCAACGGTTATCTCGCCGTCGAGCGGAGTGATTTCAACTGTGTAACGATGAGTGCCGGGATTCGTCGGAGTGATCTCCAGATCGAGGGATTGTGTGTCGTTGCCGCGGAGATTCACCTCCTCCGTTTTGACAGCGCGGCCGTCTTCGCGAATGCCGATCAATGCCTTGGTAGCACCAAATCCGCTCAGCGATGCAAATGCCTGAATGTTGAGTCGCGAGCCTACGAGCACCCTGCGAGGAATACTGACACGCGTTAGTTCAGCATCAACTGCCTTTGAAGTATTACCCACACCGATCGTGAACACGGCGATGTCGCGCGCTCTTAGTTCTCTAATGGTTGCGGCGAGATCGCCGGGGACGTTTGTTGCGCCGTCAGTTGCAATTACTATCGCCGAAAGCGGCATACCTGAAGAACGCTTGATGGTCTCATTTAATGCACCAGCGAGATCGCTGCTGCGGCCTTCACCGTAAAGATCGTTGCCATCTTTGAGTCGCGTTAACGAACCGGAGAAGCCATAAAGATTTGTTTTGAACTTCTCTTCGAGTCGTCGCAGAAAAGGGTTGTCGCCGGAAAACAATGCCTGCTTCGTTGAATCGAGCCGATTCATGCCATTCGGCATGTCGTTCAACTTCATGCTGAGTGAATCATCAACGACGAGCGAAACGTAACTGCTTCGAGGGATAACTGATGAAACGACGACGATCGGTCGCATCAAGAGCATTACGATCAAAACGAGCAATGCCGCGCGGAGGCCCATGAGAACGGCGGCGGTGCGCTTCGGCACACGCACGCGTCTCCTTATATATATGTAGTAGATAAAACCGGCGACACCGAGGGCGATGAGAATTAGCAGAAGGGCATTGGGTCGCAGGCCGAAGCCAAAGCGACCATTTGTGAAAACGGCCTGCTCATGACCAAAGAAAAAGCGGACGAGCTGATTCATTATCTGATGCCCGCCAAATATACACCGACCTAGGTGGAGAATTCTTCCCGGACGGTCAGAGTTTAGCCTTTAACCCGAAACACGGCTCCTGTGTCAGTACGGTAGGCTTAGTGTCTTGTCACGGCCCAGGAGTATTGCGTCTCTGAAACATCGACCCTACGCTAAGACCGCGTTATCCGGATACTGACTGAGTTCCGCTTTAAATAAACTGCAGTAACTGAAGCCTCAAGTGTTACCAGCTTAGTATCTGTGAGCCCTCATGAGGTTGTTTTCGCGACGGATTTTGAATTCCGTCGGGGTCCTTCAAGATTTTGCAGGAGCGATGGATCTTGGTGGGTCGAGAGTCAGTACCGTGCGCGGTAGCGCCGGGTCGCCTGTTG